>JAQBHM010000202.1:0-12964 GCA_032127795.1 Bacteroidales bacterium
CGGACAGGAGCTTACTAATGCTTTGGAGCTGATGCAGGTCGAGTATAATAACAAACTCGACCAGTATGTAAAGGAAAGCAAGAACTACTCCGAACTGGTAAAGGCAAACAAAGAGCAGGAGCTTGGCGATATGCAGAACCGTATCAATAATTTCCAGCAGCAGGCACAGGAACAGCTTCAGGATAAACAGGGTGAACTTCTCAACCCGATCATTGAAAAGGCTACCAACGCCATTTCGCAGGTAGCTAAAGAAGGTGGCTTTACATATATTTATGATGTCCGCACGCTGGTCTATTTTGACCCGGTAAAAAGCATTGACCTGACTCCGCTTGTAAAGACGAAGCTGGGTATAAAGTAATAACTGACAACTTCAGTTACAGGGCTGTCCGCCAATGGCGGACGGCCTTTATTTTAAAGAGCAGATGGATACTGAAAAAAGACCTATAGGTATTTTCGACTCAGGTGTGGGAGGCCTCACCGTTGCTCACGCCATAAGACAGACATTGCCGGGTGAGTCAATAATCTATTTCGGAGATACCGCCCACCTCCCATACGGCGATAAATCTGCCGGGGCAATAACAGGTTACTCAAGACGAATCACCGAATTCCTTCTCAGCTATGACGCGAAGGTGGTGCTTGTAGCCTGTAACTCTGCCTCAGCTTCTGCATATGAGACACTGCTTGCTGAATTCAGTGACAGGATCATAATCCTCGATGTCATCAAGCCTGTTGTGGAATATGTGGCATCAAAGAACTTCAGAAGGGTGGGGGTAATCGGAACAAAAAGAACGATAAGCTCCGGAACATATGAAAGAATGATACGTGAACAAGCTCCTTCCACAGAGGTATTTTCACTGGCTACACCCTTACTGGTGCCAATGATAGAGGAGGGTTTTATCTTCGATGACATAAGCAATGCCATCATACGTACATATCTCTCTGACAGAAGCTTGAACAATATTGAAGCTCTGATACTCGGATGTACTCATTATCCGATAATAAAAAACCAGATAAGTAAATTCTTTAACTTCAACCTTGAAGTTGTTGATTCAGCACGGATCGTGGCAACAAGACTCAGGGAGGTGCTTGAGAAGCACAACCTTTTAAATCAGGGCAAGACTGAGGGTCATGATCTCTTCTTCGTTTCAGACTATACTGACTACTTTGAGAAGATAGCAAGGATGTTTTTTGAGAGCAATCTTTACCTTGAAAAAGCTGATATCTGGACATGACCAATATCATACCTTGAATGAGTTGTTTTTATGAACTTTGGCAAGTGAAATTGGTTACTTTTACACACATTAAAAAAATACAAATTTCTTAACAGATCATGGTAAAAAGATCAAAGGTTATAGAAAAAGATGCCGTTGTAATAAGGTTTTCGGGTGACTCCGGTGACGGGATGCAGCTTACTGGCACACTCTTCTCGAATACATCTGCGCTTTTCGGGAACGATCTTTCCACATTTCCGGATTATCCGGCCGAGATAAGGGCCCCACAGGGCACTGTCGGAGGGGTCTCCGGTTTCCAGGTGCACATCGGTCGAAGGCATATAAACACTCCCGGAGATTATGCCGATGTGCTTGTAGCAATGAACCCCGCAGCTATCCATGCCAATGCAAGATGGGTGCAGCCGGGAGCCACAATAATCTATGACTCTGATAATTTCAATGAGAAACATATCCTGAGGGCCGGATACCAGGCTGATCCTTTTAAAGAGGATAAGCTCGAAGACCGAAATCTCATAGGAGCCCCTATTACCTCTTTGGTGAAAGAAGCCCTGAAAGACTTTGACCTTGATCCCAAGGCCATACTCAAGACCAAGAACATGTTTGCATTGGGGATGGTCTACTGGCTCTTTGACAGCAACCTTAAATATACTGAAGATTATATCGATGATAAGTTTGGTGAGAAGAAGCCTCTTGTGGCTGAAGCAAACAAGATAGTATTAAAGGCGGGTTATTACTATGCTGAGACCATCGAAGCCCTGACCCCGTCATATAAGGTAGGCCCGGCGCCGATAGCCAAAGGGACATACAGGAATATCTGCGGCAACACTGCCACCGCTTGGGGATTACTTGCTGCTGCTGAGAGGGCAGGACTAAAGCTCTTTATAGGTTCATATCCCATAACACCTGCCACGGGTATTCTTGAAGATCTGGCTGCCAGGAAAGACCTTGGGGCCAAGAGCATACAGGCTGAAGATGAAATAGCAGGGATATGTACTGCCCTGGGAGCAAGTTTTGCAGGACACCTTGCTGTTACAACAACATCAGGACCGGGTCTGGCCCTCAAGTCAGAGGCCATCGGCCTGGCAGTGATGACAGAGCTACCGATAGTCATCGTTGACGTTCAGAGAGGAGGACCTTCAACAGGCCTCCCTACCAAAACAGAACAGAGTGATCTTATGCAGGCACTATACGGCCGCAACGGAGAAAGTCCCGTGGCTGTAATTGCTGCCAGCACACCTTCAGACTGCTTCCATTATGCTTTTCAGGCTGCGCGTATTGCCCTTGAACACATGACCCCGGTAATACTCCTTACTGACAGCTTCCTGGCCAATGGCTCGGAACCGTGGAAAATACCCGCCATGAAGGATATGCCTGTGATTAAACCACCGATAGCAACAAACGGCGACAAGGAATATATGGCCTACGAGAGAGACCCTGATACCCTTGCCCGTAAATGGGCTATACCGGGTACACCGGGATTGGAACACCGTATCGGAGGACTGGAAAAGACCACCAGGGGGAATGTCTCATACACTCCCGAAAACCATGAGTACATGGTTAAAATGAGAGATGAGAAGGTTGAAAGAATTGTATCAGATGTGCCTGACCTGAAGGTTTCAGGACCTGAGAAAGCTGAGCTCCTCCTTGTAGGATGGGGAAGCACATACGGTCATATCCTGACAGCCATGAATGAACTCACTGAAGAGGGATACAGCGTGGCCGCAGCTCATTTCAACTATATAAGACCTCTGCCGAAGAACGTTGAATCTGTCTTTGCAAACTATAAAAAACTGGTGGTATGCGAACTTAACAACGGTCAGTTTGCCAACTATCTCAGGATGAAACATGGCAGGTTCACATTTAATCAGTGTAACAAGGTGCAGGGCCTGCCATTCACGGTAAAAGAGATCAAGGACAATTGCATTAAATTATTGGAGGGTAAATAAGATGGCAGAAACAGCGACAATACAATATACTACAAAGGATTTTAAAAGTGACCAGGAGGTCAGATGGTGCCCCGGTTGCGGTGACCACGGTATCCTTGCTTCCATCCAGAGAACAATGGTTGATCTGAATATCCCGAAGGAGAACTATGTCTTTGTCTCCGGCATAGGATGCTCATCAAGGATCCCTTATTATATGAATACTTATGGATTCCACGGTATCCATGGCCGCGCGGCAGCAATAGCTACAGGCGTCAAGATAGCAAATCCTGAACTTATGGTTTGGGAAATGACAGGTGACGGCGATGCCCTCGCTATCGGCGGAAACCATTTTATCCATACTGTCAGGAGAAATATAGATATAAACCTGATCCTCTTTAACAATGAGATATACGGGCTCACAAAAGGGCAGTATTCACCTACCTCCCGCAAGGGACTTGTCACCAAGACATCACCCTACGGCACCATAGAAGAACCCTTCAAGATAGGAGAGCTGGTGCTCGGAGCCAACGGACGTTTCTTTGCCCGCACCGTTGACTATAACGTACAGATGTCAACAGAGGTCTACAGAGAAGCTGCTCTGTTCCATGGTACTTCAGTAGTTGAGGTTCTGCAGAACTGCGTCATCTTCAATGACGGTGTACATAATGCTGTGACTGACAAGGAGCACCGTGAGGACAGAACAATCTTCCTGCACCACGGCCATCCAATGATCTTCGGTAAGGAACGTAACATGGGAATCGTCCTTGACGGAATGAAACTGAAAGTAGTGAAACTGGGTGAGAACGGATTTACCGAAAAGGACATTATGATACATGATGCCCGTGAACCGAATCCCGGTATCCATTATATGCTTGCTGGGATGCATTATCCCGATTATCCGGTGGCACTGGGTATTATACGTGCTGTTGAGAACCAGACTTATGACGGTGCCATGCTCGAACAGCATATCAGGGTTAAGAAAACGTCAAAAATAAAGTGTGTCGACGATCTTCTTCATGAGGGCTCTACCTGGGAGGTCTAAGCCACGGTCTTATGCCTCTGTCAGGAGAGCAGGATGAAAATTTGATTTCTCTGTTTGTACCCGGGTTTTTCCCGTGGCTGTTATACCATCTTTGACACAAACCAGGCAGGGAGTAATTATCTGTATCTTTTTTACTACTTTTTCAGACTGATCAGACCTACTATCAGCAAATGAATGAACCGACTCAAGATAATCAGGAATTCAGCAAATCACAGATTCAGCAGAATGAGAGGCTGAAAGAGCTTGCATGTATTAACGGCACAACCCAGATACTTAAAGAAGGAAAGCCTGTTGATGCAACTCTCCATCAGATAGCTTTGCTGTTGCCTGCCGCCTTGCAATACCCTGCCTATACAACCGTACGCATCTCTTACCGCGAAAAGGTATTTGAAACCGCTGACTTTCAGGTATCTGAATGGAGACTGGAGCAAGACTTTATCACAATGGATGATGAGAGGGGATCAATTGAGGTCTTCTACACAAGGGATTTTCCGGATGAGAGTGAAGGACCATTCTTAAAAGAGGAGAGAGAGCTTGTCCGCAACATTGCAAGCCTGATAAAAAAGTACATTAACGGCTGTCTGGCCAGGAATGAATACAAGACTAAACAGGTTCCCAACAGTGAGGGGAAAGAAGATGTTGCTGTGTCAAGCAGAAAAATGCTTCAGAAGTTTCTTGACCGCCACAATGCTGAGAGGGATGTATTCCATGATCTCATGCCCTTTATGGTCAAGGAGATACTCCTTGTAGCTAACCTTTATGATGCCTATTCCATAGAAGGCGAAGGCCGCTTTTCAGACTATATCCTCGGCGTCTATTACCAGCTGAGCCTCACCACCATACCCCGCGTGACAGGAGTATACGGTGAGGAAGAGGTCTTCAGCCGCCTTAAATTCCGGCACTATGATATGATCATTATTATGGTCGGGGTCGATAAGGAAACTCCCATGAAACTGTGCAGGAAACTCAAGGACAAATATCCATATATCCCGGTTTACCTTCTTATAAACAATCCCGGAGTAATACCTTTTGTACAGGCCCAGAAAAAACTCGGAGTGCCTTTTGATAACTATTTCATGTGGACCGGTGAGTCAAAAGTATTCTTCGCAATGGTCAAACTGCTGGAAGATAAGGTAAATGTCGAAAACGATACAAAAATAGGCCTTACCAGGGTAATCCTGATAATAGAGGACTCTGTTGAATACTACTCGAGCTACCTGCCCATGCTCTATACGCTGGTTATGGAACAGACAAAAAACCTGATAGAGGATGTCTCCTCTGATGAGTTATATAAGGTGCTGAAACTCAGGGCAAGGCCAAAAATACTCCTGGCATCCAACTATGAGGATGCTATTGCACATTTTACCAGGTACCGCGAAAGCCTCCTGGGAGTCATCTCTGATATGCGATTTCCCAAAGAGGGTGTCGTACATGACACCGCAGGGTTTGAACTGATAAAACATATAAAAAAGCAACTGCCCAACCTCCCCACCGTTCTGCAGTCGTCTGATACTGAGAACATAAAATATGCAGAGTTACTGAAGGCCAACTTTATAAACAAGAATTCCGAGAGCCTGCTCCAGGACCTTAAGTCATTCATCAATTACTACCTCGGCTTCGGCCACTTTGTTTACAGAGATACCAGGGGCCGTCAGATAGCTGTGGCAAAATCAATGAAGGAGTTCGAATCATACCTGAGGACAGTCCCGGAAGATTCGCTGGTCTATCATGCCATGAAGAACCATTTCTCACTCTGGCTGATGGCTCGGGGAGAGGTGAAGATTGCCAAGATCATAAACCCGATAAAGATATCAGACTTCAGTAACCTCACTGAACTGAGGGAGTTTTTGATCGATGTTATCCGAAAGAGAAGACGGGAGAGAAACAAGGGCAAAGTGATAAATTTTGATGAGTCCCTGGTTATTGATGAGACCAATGTAGTAAGTCTTTCCAGCGGATCTCTTGGCGGAAAGGGCAGGGGTCTGGCATTTGTCAATACACTTATATACAGCTTCGAGATCAAGCGGCTTTTGCCTGATATAAATATTAAATCTCCACTGACGGCAATCATAGGCACTGATGAGTTTGATATGTTCATGGAGCGAAATCATCTGTGGGACAAGGTAAAGGAGGGAAAGGATTATAAGACACTGCAGAAGCTTTTCATTGAAGGAAACCTCAGCCTTCCGCTGCAAAAAAAACTGAAAACCCTTCTGCATCTTCTCAAAGGACCTCTGGCTGTACGTTCGTCAAGTCTCTTTGAAGACTCAACCAGCCAGCCTTTTGCGGGCGTCTTCGGAACATATTTGCTGCCCAATAATGACCCTGATCCGGATGTCAGACTGAAACACCTCAGGGACGCCATCAAGCTTGTCTTCGCTTCTATCTATTCTGTCAATGCCAGAACCTATTTTGAAGCTATTAACTACAAGGTGGAGCAGGAGAAAATGGCTATTGTCATTCAGGCTGTTGTGGGTAACCGATATGGAGATGCTTTTTACCCTCACATTAGCGGCACCGGGCTTTCATTCAATTTTTACCCCGTTGCCAATATGACCACCGAAGATGGATTCGCAATCATGGCAGTAGGGCTGGGCCAGTATGTCCTTGAGGGAGAGAGGGCTTTCAGATTTTCACCCTCATACCCGTCGCTTGATATAATTCCGGTCAGGGAGCTGGCAAAAACTTCACAGGTACATTTCTATGCTGTAGATATGGCCAAGAAGGAGCTCAATCTGCTTGAAGGTGAGAGTGCCGGGCTTGTGACACTTAACATCTCGCAGGCAGAACTTGACGGCAACCTGAATCATTGTGCCTCAGTGCTGAGCCATGAAAATGACACTGTCATTCCGGGGCTTGATCTGCCCGGCCCCAGGATAATTAACTTCGCCAATGTCCTGAAATATGATTATATCCCCCTGGCCCAGACCATCAAGGTTGTCCTCAACGTACTGAAGGATGCCTTCGGTGCGCCGGTGGAAATAGAGTTTGCCGTTGATCTCACAAAAGACAGCGAGGGAAGGGCCACTTTCTACCTTTTGCAGATCAAACCCCTGGTGGGGACCGGCGCAGGATACTCCATTGCCCCTGATACAGTTTATACCGATGATACCATCCTGGTGTCAAAAAGAAGCATGGGTAACGGCGAAATAAACGATATTACAGACGTTATATATGCCGATCCGGCAAAATGCAGCAACCTGCAGACCCTTGAGATGGCTCAGGAGATTGACGCCATGAACAGGAAGCTGCTCACCGAACAAAGGAAATATGTGCTTCTCGGACCGGGCAGATGGGGTACCAAAGACCGCTTCCTCGGCATCCCCGTAGTATGGCCCCAGATATCAAACGCCAGGGTTATAGTTGAGTACAGCTTCCAGAATTTTCATGTAGACGCATCACTCGGTTCTCACTTCTTTCATAATGTCACCTCTATGGATATCGGTTATTTCTCAATAGACCAGGATTCTGATGAGGAGACTATCGACTGGGATAAGCTCAAAAAGCAGAAAGTGATTGAAAATGGCAACTTCTTCAGTCACGTAAGATTTAAGAAACCGCTAAAGATACGTATGGATGGCAGAAAAGGTATGGCCGTGATCTCTATGACAGAATAAATTCAGCCCCTTCGGTGGTCACATCACTGCTAACCTTCTTAATCAGTCCCTGCAGAACACTTCCCGGGCCTACCTCAACAAATGAGGTGGCACCGTCAGAGATCATATTCTGAACACTCTGTGTCCACCGCACCGGAGACGTAAGCTGAGCTATGAGGTTTGATTTAATTACATCGGGGTCTGTTGAGGGCCTTGCGTTTACATTCTGGTATACAGGGCATGACGGTGCACTGAACCTGGCAAACCTTATAGCCTTCTCCAGTTCCGCCCGTGCCGGCTCCATGCATGGCGAGTGAAAAGCGCCACTTACGGAAAGAGGAATGGCACGCCTGGCACCTTTAGCCTTAAGGATTTCTACAGCCCTGTTTATACCTTCAACAGTACCGGAGATCACTATCTGACCCGGGCTGTTATAGTTTGCCGGTACAACAATCTCGGAGATATCACTGCATACCTCCTCAACAACTGCATCATCAAGGCCAAGGATGGCTGCCATGGTTGAAGGGGTGATCTCACATGCCTTCTGCATTGCCACTGCCCTTGCAGATACCAGCTTCAGTCCCTCTTCAAAGGAGAGAGCACCTACTGAAACAAGAGCCGATAACTCTCCCAGAGAATGACCTGCTGCCATTGAAGGGTTGAAACGGCTGCCAATAACAGAAGCAAGGATGACAGAATGAAGGAAAATAGCCGGCTGTGTCACCTTCGTCTGACGCAACTCCTCGTCCGTTCCGTCAAACATGATGTCAGTGATGCGAAATCCCAGAAGATCATTGGCCTGCTCAAACATGTCATGTGCCAGAGATGATCCTTCGTACAGATCTTTACCCATGCCGGGAAACTGTGCACCCTGTCCTGGAAATACAAATGCTTTCATAACGGTACTGTTTTTTACCGCGCAAAAATACACAAATAGATATTATTTGTGCAGCTGCCCTCCTGTAAATGTTAACTCTAGTGCAGCCTGTTGCCGATGAGGTGTATAAATTCTTCCCTGGTATTAAGGTTGGAGAGAAAACATCCGGTGAATGCCGAGGTGGTGGTAACAGAATTTTGTTTTTGTACACCTCTTATCTGCATGCACATATGCTGCGCCTCTATGACCACAGCTACCCCAAGGGGCTTCAGGTGCTCCTGCAGACAGTTGCGTATCTGGGTGGTAAGCCTCTCCTGGACTTGCAGCCTCGATGCATAAGAGTCTACCACGCGGGCTATCTTGCTCAGTCCGGTAATGTAACCGTCAGGGATATAAGCCACGTGTGCCTTGCCAAAGAAGGGAAGCATATGATGCTCACACATAGAGTAGATATCGATATCCTTGACGATGACCATCTGCCTGTATTCCTCCGTGAAGATGGCACCCTTAAGTATCTCTTCCGGATTCTGTTTATAGCCACGGGTAAGAAAACTCAGGGCTTTTGCCACTCTTGTGGGAGTATTCAGCAACCCCTCCCTGTCAGGGTCTTCTCCAAGAAGCTTGAGAATCTTGTAGTAATATCCTGATATCTCCTTTATGGTCTCAGTATCCCATGTCTCAATCTTGTTGTAACCGTCAGACAGCATGCCGCTGCCATCATTTAATTTTTCCATATTATCCGTAATAATCAATGAAGTTGTTTTCTGTCTCTTCCAGCCTTATGCAGTGAAGTGTTGCCCCTTCAGCCCCAAGAGGACCCTGCAGCTCATCCCAGATGGCTATTGCAAGGTTTTCTGTAGTGGCAACCTTTCCCTTCATAAAGTCAGTCTGCAGGTTCATATTTTTGTGGTCAAGCTTCATAATGACCTTTTCTGTAATTATCTCCTTAAGCCTGTTTGCATTCATGAAATATCCGACCCGGGGATCAGTCTCACCCCTGACAGTTACTTTCAGGACATAGTTATGACCGTGCCACAACGGGTTGGAACATTTGCCGTATATGCGCATGTTCTCATCATCACTAAGCTCTTCACGGTACATCCTGTGCGCGGCGCAGAATCTCTCTCTCCTTGTCAGGTATATCATGTCGTATATTATTGATAGATTTAGTAAAATTGATGATTAAATTCGTCAAAAACAATATATTTAGCATGTTGTTATCCTTTTTATCGTTATGAAAGAGAAGCTTGAAGAAATCCTGATTGTGGTAGCTCACCCTTCTGAAGCTGACGCTGTGACAAGGTCTATAAGCATTGCCGGGGGTTGTTGTGAACTTATTGTGACAGGTGTAGGTGGTGCAGCCATGTCATGGGCATTACAGAAACGCTTCTCCGAGGGTCCACTGCCGTTGCTGACTGTCAATGCAGGAATCGCAGGCAGCTACCGGGAGGCATTTCACCCGGGAGATGTCGTGGTACCCCTCTCTGACTGCTTTGCAGATATGGGTGTTGATGATAACGGCTCCTTTGTCTCACTCTTCAGGGCGAATCTCGCTGACCCCGATGAGGATCCGTTCACCGGCGGAAGGATAATATGCTCCAACAGATGGACTGAGGCTCTGAGAGGCAGTTATCCCGCCGTTGCTGCGGCAACAGTTAATATGGCCTCCGGTTCGGTGCCTGCCATAGAGCGGATACTCAGGGAATGGAACCCTGACATTGAAACCATGGAGGGCGCCTGGTTTGCATATACATGCTCTATGCATAAGGCAGATTACCTGTCTGTAAGAGCCATATCAAACATGGTTGAGCCACGTAACCTTAAGAATTGGGATCTGCCTCTCGCTCTTGGGAGCCTGGAGAAGGCAGTTGAGAAAATACTGAATATCATTAAGGCATCATGAAACTTACACTCGGATTCTCCCCGTGTCCCAATGACACATTTATCTTTGAGGCCATGGTGCATAAAAGAATTGACACCGAAGGTATTGATTATGAATCGTTTCTTGCCGATGTGGAGGAACTCAATCACAGGGCTCTCAGGGCCGAGGTTGACATTACCAAAATGAGCTATCATGCCTATGCCTATGCAGCTGCCAATTACCTGCTGCTTGACACCGGCAGTGCTCTTGGCCGAAATAACGGCCCCCTGGTCGTCAGCCGGAGGAAAATATACCCTGATGAGCTTAATGAGGCAACAATTGCCATTCCGGGCCGGTATACAACAGCAAACCTTCTCTTCAGTATCTTCTGGCCTGGGGCGACAAAAAAGCATGAATATCTCTTCTCGGATATACCTGAAGCAGTGCTGTCAGGGGAGGCTGACGCAGGACTGATAATTCATGAGACACGCTTTACTTACGAGGCTATGGGTCTTCAGAAAGTGGCTGATACCGGTGAATACTGGGAGAAAATGACCGGTATGCCGATACCCCTTGGAGGAATAGTGATAAGTCGTAATGTCCCCGAAGAGACGGCCATGAAGGTCAGCAGAACCATCAGAAGAAGCCTTGAATATGCAAGGGTTGAGCCGGAAGCCTCCTATGCTTTTATCAGGGATAATGCGCAGGAGATAAGTGCTGATGTGATGAAGGAGCATATAGACCTGTATGTAAACAGGTTCACCCTTTCGCTGGGGGCAGAGGGACATGAAGCCGTGGAGAGACTGTATGCTGTGGCCATGGAGAGAAAAGTGATACCCCAATTGCCGGACCGTATCTTCCTTATCAGCTAGCCCCGGATATCTATTTGCTTTCATAAGTTGCAACGGAGGTAATCCGAGGTTGCTTTTTTACTATATTTGTGCAAAATTTTATGTATGAATATCAAGCAACTTGTTGAGAAGACGAGGACATACCGCAGGTTCGACGGTAAGCATGAGATAGACACTGAAACACTTGTCACTCTTGTGGATCTTGCAAGGCTGTCAGCCTCAGCGGCTAACAGGCAGCCTTTGAAATATATCCTGGTGAATGATACCGAGCAGCGCAATACAGTGTTTGAATGCCTGACATGGGCAGGATATTTTATGACATGGGAAGGGCCTGCAGCTGACGAAAGACCGTCTGCATACATTATTATCCTTGGAGATAAGGAGATCTCTGACTCTTTCGGCTTTGACCCCGGAATAGCCGCACAGAGCATAATGCTTGGCGCTACTTCTATCGAGCTTGGAGGATGTATGATCGCTTCTGTGAAAAAAGAAAGGCTGAGGAGTGCATTGGAGATACCATCACAGTTTGACATCCTCCTGGTTCTTGCACTGGGCAAGCCTGCTGAACAGGTTGTCATTGAACCGATCAAAAAGAACGACGTAAAGTACTGGAGGGATGAAAATCAGGTTCATCACGTACCCAAAAGGCCACTTGACGAGATTATCCTGCGTAAATAGAGCCGTTCCGTTTTTTTTATTTTTTCTTCTCGTCATAGCTGCACCGAAGCATCTTCAGGCGCAGTCAACCGATCCTATACTTTTTCACGGGGTCATCCTTGATGCCGGCACCAGGGAACCACTGGGCGGTGCCCATTTCATCAACATGCGCAGATCGGCGGGAGCTGCTGACCTGAACGGCCTGGTCTCCTTTTATGCACATCCGCATGATACCGTCGCCTTCACCTGCGTCGGATACCGCGACTTCATTATGATAATAAGCGATACGCTGTTTGCAAGAGAGTACCTTGCCGGTGTCTTCATGAGCCCTGATACACTCATGATAGAAGGGGTGGTTGTTGTTCCGCGCCTGGGAAACATTAAAGCGGAGATTATGGCAGACAGAACCCCTCCCAATCAGGAGCTGATCAATGCTTCAAATAATCTTAAATTATCAGTATACCAGGGACTTACTGGAGCAAGTAAGCTGGGCGACCCTGACATGAATTATGAATTGCTGAGACAAAAACAACGGCTCGATGCCTATGAAAAAGGAGGCATCCCCTCTGATAAAATGGTGGGATTGAGTCCATTTTTTGTCATTCCCTTAATATATGGACTGGTCAAGGGCCTTCCCGGGGAGCCGGAGCCGCCTGCGCCGCATATCTCTTCACGCGAGATGCAGCAAATACGTGCGCTCCATGATTCCCTTATGTATCGTAAAAAATAAACCCGGAAGCAATTACCCCGGGCCATTTATTATTTGCGATTTGCGATCTGCGATTTCGACTTTCGACTTTCAACTTTCTCCTTTTATCTAGCCTCCCCTGCAGTCTGTCTCCTCCCTAAAATTGCCCACCGTGCTATTTCTTAACGGTCGGTCCCTTTTGTCTTTTGTCTTTCCCACCTCACTTTCGACTTTC
>JAQBHM010000203.1:0-8695 GCA_032127795.1 Bacteroidales bacterium
TCATTGCAACAACAATGAGGAGTATTATAAGTGTCCTGCTCCAGTACACTGAGGGGGCTTCACCAAACAGGTTGTTGTAAATGATATCAGCAAGATCCCCGGGGCTCTTACCGGCAAGATACCACACAGCAAAAAAAAGTGCCCAGGGCAAGAGAGCTCCGGCGAGGGCCAGGATTATCTCCCTGAAATCGGGAGTCCGCAATATAACTGTTCCTAAAAGGACAAGCAGGATAAACCATATTGCATCTGCATAAAACAATCCGCCCGCAGAAATGAACATTGCAGCATCGAAGAAATTATAAGCCAGGCCTGAACGTCTGTATGCAGCAATCATTCTCCATAACCCGACCATGATCAGTATTGCTGCCGGAAGGGCAGGATTAAGAACCATTTGTCCGGGGAAGAGTGAATAAAGGAGAATATATATTAATGCGGGAAAGTAGGTACGCCTGCCAATAAAGAAAACAGAGGTGTTAAACCGTACCATAATAGTTATAAGCAGAAACATCAGCCCTAACGATATTGTTGCAGCAAGGACCGGGGAATCTGCCAGTGAATCAACAATTACTGACCATAAAGGCATTATGATCTCTCTTCCTGCACCTGATACTTCCGGCGGATGAATGAAAAATCCGGTCCATAATGCTCCTGCGAGTAGTACCAGGAGTACTATCGGACCAAATCCTGTGCCTCTGAAAAATCTTACCAGCATTATTACTCCGTCTTCAGGTCGAAGCCAATATCTCTCCTGAGGTATACTCCGTCATAGTTAATCAGTGATGCACTTCTGTAGCTTTTCCTGAGAGCTTCTTCCATATCATCACCGGTTGATGTAACAGCCAGTACACGGCCGCCTTTTGTTACCAGTATACCGTCTTTGTAACCCGTTCCGGCATGAAAGACGGTGCTGCCGGCAACCTTGTCAAGCCCTGTTATAGGGACACCCTTAATATACTCATCAGGGTAGCCTCCGGATACCAGCATAACGGTAACGGCAGTTTTATCGCTGATTATTAACGAACAGTTGCTGAGGTTTTGCCCGGCGACTCCCGTAAAAAGGTCAAGTATGTCACTTTCAATGCGAGGCATCACCACTTCGCTTTCAGGATCGCCCATACGTGCGTTGTATTCTATAACCCACGGTTCCCCGTCAACATTCATGAGGCCTAAGAAAATGAAGCCGCGGTAATCGATTCCTTCCTCTCTCAATCCATTAACAGTAGGTATAATAATCTTCTCTTCAACTTTTTTCATGAAATCCACGGTTGCAAAAGGGACCGGCGAAACAGCTCCCATGCCTCCCGTATTCTTACCCGTGTCACCCTCACCTATTCTTTTGTAGTCTTTTGCCTCAGGCAGAATTTTATAAGACACCCCGTCAGTGATCACAAAGACTGATAACTCTATTCCATCAAGGTACTCTTCAATGACTACCCGTTCCCCAGCCGTTCCGAACCGTCCGGCAAGCATAGATTTAAGTTCGGCAAGCGCCTCTGAGTAATCATTTAGTATGAGAACCCCTTTGCCGGCAGCAAGCCCGTCAGCTTTCAGGACGTATGGGGGTTTGAGCTTTTCAAGAAACAGTGCAGCCTCTTCAATTTGGTTGGCGGTAAATGATTTATAGGCAGCAGTGGGTATCTTATGACGCATCATGAATGCTTTGGCAAAATCCTTGCTGCCCTCAAGCATTGCCCCTTTCCGGCAGGGACCAATGACCGGGATGCTCATCAGGTCAGGGTCAGCCTCGAAAAAATCACCTATACCTTCAACGAGAGGCGCCTCAGGCCCAACTATAACCATTTCAATGGACTCCTGCAGTACCGCTCTCTTTACGGCTTCGAAATCAAGAGGATCCAGTGGAAGATTAACAGCCGTCTCCTCCGTGCCCGGATTGCCCGGGGCGACAAAAATCCTGACCGGTTTTTTACTTTGAGACAACTTCCATGTAATAGCGTGCTCACGCCCCCCGGATCCGAGTATCAGTATATTCATCTTAATGATTTCGTTCCCTTTTCAAAAATAACATTTCATGCGGATTTTCTCCCCTGTTAAGGGAAGAATCATCAAGTGTGCCGAAAGTGTAACCACTTTCAAGTGCAGAATTGATAAAGCTCTCAAGATATTGGAGGGAATGAGAGGAGGCGGTATCATGAAGTACAATTATCGAGCCTGCCCTTATATTCCGCATCAGAATGGCAAGAGAGGCTCCGGGAGTTAGTTTCGGGTCAAAATCATAGGGCATGACATCCCAGAATATAATCCTCATTGACCTCTCAAGTATCTTATACTGTCTCAGGCGCAGCCGTCCGTAGGGCGGTCTGAAAAGGTTACTGCATGTGATATCCCTGCCCCTTAAAACATCTGAACAGTATTCCCTGACCGGCGTGGTCAGCCCATTGAGATGAGAGAAGCCGTGATTCCCTATGACATGACCTTCTGAAGCTATCCGTGCAAACAAGCCGGGAAAATCAAGAACCTTACTCCCGGTGCAGAAAAATGCTGCCGGAATTTTCTTTTTCCTGAGTATTTCAAGCACCCTGGGAGTTGAAACAGGGTCAGGGCCATCATCAAAGGTAAGGAACAGCTTCCTGCCTGCCCGGGTTATCCTGAAAACAGCATCAGGATAAAGGATCCATGCCGGGAATGGCTGCCTGAAAAGTCTTATCATCGTGCCTGCACTTTGCTGTAGAACCGGTTCAGTTCGTTACCGGCCTTTTGCTCAATATCGGTGAGCCCGTTGGCGGCTGCAATGTTGTAAGCCTCATAAATGGCCTGCAGAGACACTCCTGCCTGAAAGTCCAGGCCATACAGCTTCTTTTCGGGCAAAGCATCCATAAAGGTCAGAGTGCTAACTGCGTTGTCAATGATTGTCCCAAGTAGTTCTTGTGCGTCATCTGCTCTGCCTGCCATTAACAGGCCCTCGGCCAGGTCAATGCAGTAATAGTCATACGGCATTTTTTCAGGCAGTACTAATGCCAAACCCTTCTCTGCAGCAGCTACCGCCCTGACTGTATCTCCCTCAGCAGCCAGTGATTTTGACAAACGCCCGAACTGCCTCCGGAAGACATCGAATAACCGGCGGTTGTTCTCATCAAGATATACATCAGGATCATCAGCATTGCCCCACCTGAACTTGTTCATCATGTTCTCATACATCTTATCGGTGTCAACCATTCCTGTCTCTCCCGGAGAAGGTTTGTCAATGCTTATGGGACTGACCCTGAATGCCATTCCTTCAAGTACAAAGTAATTTTCAAGGCCAATGTATGTTGACGCCGGCACAGTTACAGAATAATAAAGAGGACGCTTCCAGTCATTACCCGCAATAAAATCCATAATGACCAGATCATTCTTCGATGCCATTGAACCCTTGAAGGTCCATATCATGGGTATTAGCATTCTGTCTTTATGGTAAGGCCTGACAGC
The DNA here is from genome assembly GCA_032127795.1 of Bacteroidales bacterium. Classification (GTDB taxonomy): domain Bacteria; phylum Bacteroidota; class Bacteroidia; order Bacteroidales; family VadinHA17; genus SR-FBR-E99. The sequence goes on from JAQBHM010000203.1 coordinate 3,427, forward strand.
TCCTGTTTCCAGAACGGCGGCCGAATCCACATTAACAATAAATTTTCTGACAGGTATAAAATTGTAATAGTCACCCTTGCCTGAAAGGTCCACTTTGGCTTTCGGATCATCTGAACCGACAAATTCCATCACTTTCTTAATGTTGTAGGGTTCCTTTACCAGCTCTTCCACCGGCAGCTGAACACGCTGACCTTCAATATACTTTTCATAGGAAAGGGTAAAGGGCAGTGCGTCAGACTTGAAAGCCTTGCGGCTCATTGACTCAATATAAAACCCGCTCTGGAGATAGCTCAGGTTCGCAACACGTATATCTGTGCGGAATCCTTCCACATCCTGAATATACCAGAGAGGGAATGAGTCATTGTCACCGTAGGTAAGGAGAACAGCGTTCTCATCGCATGAACTCAGGTAGTTCGAGGATATATCCCTGGCTGTATATCTACCTGACCTGTCATGGTCATCGTAGTTGCGTGCGATCATCAGCATTGGAACGGCGACAAGAAGCAAAACAGCGGGAGAAATGGCAGCCACACGTTCCGTGGTATATTTCCTGAGAAAATCAAAGATCATCATAACACCCATCCCTATCCATACGGCAAAGGCGTAAAATGATCCTGCGTATGCATAGTCACGCTCCCTGGGCTGGCTTGGATACTGGTTAAGATATACAAGTATGGCTATCCCGGTCATAATGAAGAAGAGAACTACCAGCGAAAATCCCTTCTTATCGCGCCTGTATTGCCAGATAAGTCCCGCCAGCCCTGCCAGAAGCGGAAGAAAGAAATAGGTGTTGCGTGCCGGATTGTTTCTGGACTCCTCAGGAAGAAGTGACTGGTCTCCCAGTCTTGCATTATCAATGAAGGGTATTCCTGATATCCAGTTCCCGTCCATGACATTACCGTTAGCCTGTATATCATTCTGCCGGCCCACAAAATTCCACATGAAATACCTCATGTACATCACTCCCACCTGGTACCTGAAGAAGAACCGGAGATTCTCTCCGAAAGTGGGGATCACCAGCTGTTCACTCTCCCCTCCGTACTTTACTGTGACTTTTTTGCCACGAACCTTGCCCCAGTATTCATACTGGCTTTTGTGGGCCGGATCAGAGCTGTACATCCTGGGGAAAAGGGTCATAAATCTCTTGTCATACTCATACTCCGGATAATGGTATGGAACATACTTTCCGTTTTCCTTGTTGTAACCTGCCACCTTGTCCTTCACGCTGACCGGGGGAGCAGTGTAGTATTGCCCGTAAATGAGTGGGGCACTTCCGTATTGAGTTCTGTTGATATAATATATAAAGGAGAAGACGTCAGAAGGATCATTCTGATTCATCGGGGGATGAGCGTTTGCCCTGATTATTATCAGTGCAAAGGAGGAATATCCCAGTATCAGGACTGCTATCACTGTAAGGATGTGATTCAGGATCACTTTTTTCCTGCGCAGTGAATAACTGATTCCCGAAATGATAAGGGCAATGAGAAGGATGATATAGAAATAGAGGCCGGTATTGTAGGGAAGCCCCATGGTATTGACAAAGAAAAGCTCAAACCAGCCGGCAACATCAGCCACACCCGGAATAAAAATAAAGTTGAGAACGCCGAGCATGACAAAAGACAAAAAGACAGCGGCAATAATTCCGTTGCGCGTCACATTATATTTCCTGAAATAATATATAAGAACGAGCACTGGGAGAGTCAGGAGATTCAGCAGGTGAACGCCTATAGAGAGTCCCATGAGATAGGCTATAAGTATGATCCATCTGTTTGAATTCGGATCGTCTGCCTCGTCATACCAGCGGAGCATTGCCCAGAAGACCACTGCTGTGAAGAGGGAGCTTGTGCCATAAACTTCGCCCTCCACTGCCGAGAACCAGAATGTATCTGAGAATGCATAAGCAAGTGCCCCTATGACCCCTGAAGATATCACAGCAATTGCTTTTCCTCCTGAAACATTTAAATCATCGCCGCCTGCCATTCTCACAAGTCGCGTGATGGTCCAGAACAGAAACAGTATGGTAAAGGCGCTGGCAAACGCGGAAAGGATGTTGACCATCATGGCTACATTTGAGGTGTCAGAGCCGGCAAAAAGGGTGAAAAACCGGCCGAGGAGAAGGAAGAAAGGTGCGCCGGGCGGGTGTCCTACTTCAAGACGGTATGAGCATAAAATGAACTCGCCGCAGTCCCATAAGCTGACTGTAGGCTCTATGGTGAGCAGATATACGAACAGCGCTGCGGCAAATACCACCCAGCCTGTAATATTGTTCCACCTTTGGAATTCTTTTACCATTTCCTTATTTTTTATTTTCAGTTATCATAAAACGCCATGGTTTGCTTATCCAGGGTTCTCCGGCGTAATTTATTCCCACGCGTGGCCCGGCTTTCAGAGCAGGGCTGAAGCCGGTATCCTCCAGCCATATCCTTTGAGAGATTGTCAGATCCTCGCCGTTAAATGATCCGTTAATCCCGATACCCCTGGTTACGCGCCCGGGGCCTGTGAAGGGTGCTGCTCCCCTGATGAGGACCGCCTGGGGATCATCTTCGGCACCGGTCACTATATTCATCATCCAGTGCATGCCATAGACGAAATATATATATAGATGTCCGCCGGTCGCATACATCACCTCATTTCTACTGGTGCGTCCCTTGCTGGCATGACAGGCTTTGTCTCCGCTGCCAAGGTATGCTTCGGTCTCAGTAATCATATAGTGCATTAAATCTGATCTGTCGCCCTGAATGACTATCTCCATTCCCGGAAGTTTTTTCGCAACTGTAACTGCATCATCAAAGAAGAATTCTCTTTCAACCCTTGCCATATTCACTCTCAGTTCAGTATTGAACCTTTCCGGGAAAAGAATCCCACTTTTCAAATACTTTCCGGCCTTCAGTGATCAGATCCCTTTCCATGAGAATATTCCTGTTGCCGGGTTCCAGGTTGATCTCCCGGTATATCATCTCATCGTCAAATCCTGCGGCGGCGGCCATGTGGCGGTCAGAAGAATAGACCACACGCCTGATGCCTGCCCAGTATATTGCTCCAAGGCACATCGGACAGGGCTCACATGATGAATATATAACACAGTTGCTCAGGTCTATGGTCCCCATGGCCGCCGCCGCCTGCCTGATAACGGTCACCTCTGCATGCGCCGTTGGATCATTCTCCGGAATGACCCTGTTTCCCGAAACGGAAATCACTTTGCCGTCACAAACCACCACGGCACCAAAAGGCCCTCCTCCTTCTGAGATATTGCCAGAGGCGGCAGCAATAGCCATGGAAAGGAATTTTCTGTCTTCGGATGTCATCTTAATACTCATTTTCAACCGTCAGTAACAAGGTGTAAAAATAAGAAAAGAATGTTGTACCCGTAAATGAACTGAAGGTATCATCATTAAACATTGCCATGAAAATTACAGAGATAAAAACCACAAACAGATACTCTCTCCGATGAGGATTCATCAGCCATGGTATAAGCATCAGCGAAACTGCCATTAACAAACCCGGGATGCCGAAGGTGACTGCGAACGACAAATACTGGTTATGCGATCTCATCCTGTAATTATCAGTAAGAGGTGTTCCGTTTATCCGGTACTCATTTATATAAGCATTTCTAACGTCACCTGTCCCGGTACCGGCCCAGGGATTATTCCTTATTATTCCGATAGCGGCACGGTAAAACTCCAGCCGCTGGGTGACGGAATGGCCTGACGGATTGGCGCCTTTCAGGGCCCTGTCAGCCTGCCATGCAAGCTCATAGGCTTTTGCTCCCGGAGAACCCGGATGGGCATAGAGTGGGTTTGCAAAGCCTCTTTCAATGTTTTCAATATCTTTTTTTGACAGGCTTGAGACTGCAACAGAATCTTTGGGATAACCAATGTATGATATATACCGTATGAGCGTTACTCTCAGCTCATTGCCTGCATGGTCAAGGCTGTCATAGCTCATTGAGCTCCGCCTGTTCCATTCCGTTCTCAGTTCATCCTCACATACATTTATCCATACAAGGTGGCCGTTCTCAAGGTAAGTCTCCTCAGGGTAATGGGTATAATGATTCCCTGAAAGAGTCATGCTGCGGAGGCCGTTAGAGTCAGGATCGTCAGGATTATGGAGAGACCCCCAGGTTGATATCATAATGAGAACTGATGCTGCCATTATCGCTGCCGCCGCGACAGAAAGTACTACCCCTGTACTGCGATGCTCTCCCTTCATTGCCATATGCAAACCTGTGCCGCCAAGGAGGATAATAAATATGACAACACCCGTTACTGACAGAAGATTAAAGAGAAAAAATGCCATCACCAGGGCGGTGGCGGCAAGGATAACCCTGAGTGACATCCTGCCTGTCTGTCTGTCAAGACTCAGCCAGAAGGCGCTGAAAATACCAAAGTTTAAAAGAACTGACAGCCTTATTGCCTGGACAAAAAGTGCCAGGTCACGCGAGTCATCAACCTCAACCGGCCATATACCTGCCATTGCAAGATAACCTGCTGACACAGCCACCGCGCAACCCGCAATGAAAGAGAAAAGCAAGAGGCGTAAATGCCGTTTTGTGATTGTGAAAGACGAGCCTATCACTATCGGGAAAAAGAGCAGTGGCAGCTTAATCTTCAGCTCGTGCACCGCTCCCACAAGGTCAGAAGTGTTCAGCAGCCATAACAGGTACATCCCAAACAGTAAAAGCAAGACCAGAATCTCGCGGCGCTGTGATAAAACACCCAGTTTTTTGAAGGTGCCTCCTCCGAGGATCCAGTTTACCAAACCTGCAATAGAGACGGCAGATAACAGCCATACGGATACCGGCATTGAGAATGCGGCCACGGCAAGACACGTGAAATGTATCGTCTGATGGACAGATCTTGGGAACATGCTGTTAATAAGAAATTAAAAGTACAACATATTGCTCGAAATAAAAATATGTTGTATTTTTGCAGACCCCAAAAAAGGGGTTTTATTTTGATTTATTTGAGTAATTATTAAAAACTTAGTACTAAAGTGAACACCTTAAGCTACAAAACAGTTTCTGCCAATAAGGCAACTGTTGAGAAAGAGTGGGTACTGGTAGATGCAGAAGGACAGACTCTTGGTCGCCTGGCATCTGTGGTGGCCCTGATGCTGAGGGGGAAGCACAAAACGAGCTTCACACCTCATGTAGACTGCGGTGATAACGTAGTTGTTATCAATGCCGAGAAAGTCTCGCTGACGGGAAACAAGATGACCGACAAGGAGTATATCAGGCATACGGGTTATCCCGGAGGCCAGAGAATCGTCA
>JAQBHM010000204.1:0-10933 GCA_032127795.1 Bacteroidales bacterium
ATATATTATTCTTCCGCAGGGCTTTAATATTTTCAGTCTGGGGTCACGCCAAGGCATGACAATAAATGCAATATCCGGGGATAAATCTTTCTTTCCAATCCTTGATTTACTGTTCCATCATCTTGTCGCGGACAGATTTAAATGGAGAACCGGCATTCCATTGAGGAAATTCTTCGGTGGTGCTCAGGTTATAGCCAACCTCAAAATAGACTTTTATATCTTCAATCATCCCGTCAAATTTCCATTTATCGGGTTCATAGTTGTCAGTTGGTTTATGGTAATTGGCCATTATCCATTTCTCTGTTTCTGCTAAAGACCACTCTTTGCCGTGTTCAATATTATCAATCCCCATTGAAAGGTATAATGACGGCACGCCCTCTTTTGCGAAGCTGAAATGATCAGAACGGAAAAAGCCTCCTTTTTCGGGAGTAGGATCGGAACTTACATATCGTCCGTGCCTGTTCAAAACTGCCACGGCATAATCATCGAGTTCGGAGTTCCCGAAACCGATTATAGTCATGTCTTTTGTTTTCCCGAAAATGTTCTGTGCGTCCATATTTATCACGGCCACAGTTTTATGTAACGGAAAGAGAGGATTCTCGGCATAGAATTTACTACCGAGCAATCCCTGTTCCTCGCAGGTAACAGCAAGAAAAAGGATAGAACGATCCTGGATTTCCGGCAGCCTGGTAAATGCTTCAGCAATTTCCAGAAGAGCGGCTGTTCCGGTAGCATTGTCAAGGGCCCCATTCAGAACAGAATCTCCTTTGAATGCAGGATTAATACCAAAATGATCCCAGTGGGCTGTATAAATAATGTATTCGTCAGTATGGGCCTTACCGGGCCAGACAGCAGCAACATTCTCAGACTTTGTATATTCAACCTTATTATTAAATTGAATCGAAGCTTTTAGATTCATATTGACAGGTTTAAATCCACGTTTTGCTGCCGATAAAATGACTTGTGAGTAATCTAACCCGGCCGATTCAAATATTTTTTGTGCACTCTCAGTTGTCACCCAGCTCTGAAGCTGGAGGCTCGATTTTGAAAGGTAATTGTCAACAAGATATAACTGGGATCCGTTCCAGCTATTCTGAACTACAGCCCAGGGGTAAGCGGCGGCACCAGTTTCATGAATAATGATGGCAGCACCAGCACCCTGACGGGCTGCTTCCTCAAATTTGTATGTCCATCGGCCATAGATGGTCATTGCTTTTCCGTTAAAAAGAGAGGTATCTGAAGTGGCATACCCTGGATCATTCACCAGCATCAGGACAGTTTTCCCTTTTACATCGAGTCCTTCATAGTCGTTCCATCCGTTTTCGGGGGAATTGATTCCATAGCCGACAAAAACAATATCTGAATTATTGATCTTCACAACTTCGCTGACCTGCGGAGTGCCTCCGATAAAATCATCAGAGAACTTCAAGCTTAAGGTATTTTTATCTCCACTGATATCAAGTTTCATTGAAGCATCGGCAGTAAGTTTCAACAGTGCAACTTCCTGAAAAAAGCTATCCTTGTTTGCAGGTTTCAACCCAATTTGTTTAAACTGTTCTGCCAGGTAGCTTATCGTTTTCTCTTCACCTACAGTTGAAGGAGCTCTGCCCTGAAAGTCATCAGAAGCAAGAACAGAAATACGATCTTTCATATCCTCAACGGTAATTGATGATAAAGAAGGTTTAATCATACTGTTTTCAACATTGCAGCTGACAACGGCAATGATGCTCAATAAGATAAATGCGTGGGGTCTTTTAATAATCAAGTTCATTCTGTCTAAAATTTATCCTGTAAACATAATACATTAATCTTCATTTTATTGATGAATTGTCCTGTGAAGTTCCTGATAATTTAATCTGATAAGGCCACTGCTCGTTGATTTTGTCATCACCCTCTGCTACGGAAAAGATTGATGTCCTTCAGGCATAAAGATAACATCTCAACCGGCAATCAGTTAAATATCAGATCCTTCTGTGTGATGTAGATCACCAATTCAGGTTCAGGACATGTATACCAATGTCCTAACCTTTTATCTGTATAATTCTGTAATTACCTTATAACCTTTGGAATTTCAGTCTTAACCATTGAATCAATCCTGTCTCCAAAATCCCTGACCTGGTTGCCATAATTGTCAAGTGCTTTTATCTGTAGATTGGTAGGTTTGCCTGGATATCCCACCACAGCGCCATAGATCTCTCCGATGTTCTCACGAAGCCGCACCTGGCCTGTTATGCCACCTTCACCTGCCTGTGTTGCTGATATCTTCTCATGAAGATCATCACAGGCGAAGATCAGACTGTTGATTTTTTTCAGTTTTGACCCCTTTGCATTTGCTGCTTTGGTTTTCAGGGTATCTCTTGCATCCAGGATCTTCTGATCAATTGCCGCCAGCTCTTCCAGAAGATTATATGCTTTCATAAGAGTCTCTTGCTGAAGCTTTCTGTCAGCCTCCGGATGTTTCCAGTCAGGACTGTCATTCAAGATCAGCTCTGTTTTATATGTTTCCGCTCCTTTGACCACCTTGACGGTATATTTCCCTGAAGGGTAATCCGGGCCGAAAGCAGCTTCCCCGAGTATGTTTGGAGATTTAGGGACTTTCGGCGGGTCCATAGAGGTGGCAACACGGACAATGTTAATTCCTTTGCGGTTACCTGCAGGGAGTTTCTTTAAAAATTCCCCTTCTGAGTCATATATTTCAATAAACATTTCTCCAAATACATGCCTTTTCTTCAGGTAATAACAGATTGTAGCAGATGAAGATGGATTCGATCCAGTAAATTCCGAATCACCCGGAAAGTTCTGGGATCCGATTCCTGAGGGGAAATAATAGGGACGAACAGGAAGAAAAGCAAACTCCTGGTCCAGGACAGACTGAGTCAAATTTCTGAGAGGGGTGAGATCGTCAATTATGATGATCCCTCTTCCGTGAGTTGCAAGAACAAGATCATTCTGCTCTGTCTGGAATGCAAGGTCATAGATCCCGGTCTGTGGAATTTTGTTTTTTAACCTGACCCATGCTTTCCCATGGTCGATACTTATATAAAGGCCCATCTCTGTTCCGAGAAAGATCAGGTCCGGGTTGACAGGATCCTGTTTGATCACATGACAAAACCCCTTTATCTCTCCTGTTACAAGGGAGACCCAGGTTTTGCCAAGATCACCGGTATAATAGACATAAGGATTCATATCACCGTTTCGGTGAGCATCAACTGTCACCCCGGCAGCCTCCTTATTAAAATTGTCAGCATCAATATGTGAGATAAATGCAAAAGCAGGCAGGCCGGGAACAGTCTCGTTTAGTTTTGACCAGGTAATACCACCGTCAGTTGTGATATGAATATTACCGTCGTCAGTGCCTGCCCAGATTATATTTTCATCGAGAGGGGATTCAGAAACAGTAAAGATGGTTGTATTATTCTCAGCCGTACTGTTGTCAATGGTCAGCCCTCCTGATTTCTCCTGATCCTGTCTCATTGGATCATTGGTTGACAGGTCGGGTGAGATCCTTTCAAAAGAATCACCTTTGTCTTTTGACCGGAAGAGGCACTGAGCTCCGACATAAATCCATCCGGATTTCTTACCGAAAACCGTTGGTGTATTCCAGTTAAATCTCAGATCTGCCGTGCCTTCTTCAGGAAAGGGTTTGATATATTTGCTTTCACCGGTCTTCCTGTTTGTCCGGCTGATTCTTCCGCCCTGGTACTGAGAGTATATTATGTCAGGGTCTGATTTATCACTATATGTATAGAACCCGTCACCGAAACCAACATTTTCCCAGTCAGAGTTGGTTATTCCTCCCGGCTTTTTTGAGGGCCCCATCCATGATCCGTTATCCTGCAGGCCTCCATAAACATTATACGGGGAACTGTTATCCACGCTGACATGGTAGAACTGTGAGACAGGCAGGCTTTGAACAAATCTCCAGGTATTTCCTTTGTCTTCGGAAATGTATACTCCTCCGTCTGTCCCCATATACATAAAACGGTTATCGTCCGGACTAACCCATAGGGCATGAGTGTCACTATGGTATCGGCCTCCCGTTATTGAGGGGTTCTGGAATATTTTACCCCCGTTTGTGCTGACCCATAAAGAAGTTCCCGGTTTATATATCCTGTCAGGTTCTGTAGGGTCAGTAACAAGAAGGCTATAATAAAAAGGCCTGTCACCCATCGTATACTGGTCGCTCATTTTCTCCCATGATGATCCCTGGTCTGATGAGCGGTACAATGCTGACTTTGACGATTCAACAAGGGCATAGAGATAATGAGGTTTAACGGGGGATATGGCAACTGCTATTCTTCCCATCATTCCTGCAGGCAATCCGTTATGAATCTTATTCCATGTAGTTCCCCCGTCAGTAGATTTATAAAGCCCGCTGCCGGGTCCTCCTGATCTGAATGTGTATGCCTGGCGTCTGAAATCCCACATAGAGGCATAAATCACCGAAGAATTTTCAGGATCCATAGCCATATCAGCGCATCCGGTAGAGGTATTGACATACAATAACCTGGTCCATGATTTACCTCCGTCAGTGGTTTTATAAACACCTCTCTCTTCGCTGTCTCCCCACAGTGCTCCTGTAACAGCAGCATACACAATATCAGGATCTGAAGGATCAATAAGGATACGGCCTATGCGTTCACTCGCCGGCAAACCCATAAACTCCCATTTCTCCCCTCCGTCAGTAGTCTTGTAAATCCCTGTTCCGACAGAAACGCTGTTGCGTGTCCATACTTCGCCTGTACCAACCCATACTGTATCGGGGTGATTCTGGTCAATGGCAATGGTACCAACCGACTGTGGATAATCATCGAAAACCGATTTGAAAGTTGTTCCCTTATTGATCGATTTCCATACTCCACCGCCGGCAGCTCCAACCCATACTATATTGGGGTTTTTGTTTTCGGCGTCAATACATGAGATCCTCCCGCTCATCCTGGCAGGTCCAATTTGCCTTCCTGCAATATCTCCGAACGTGGTTTCGCTGATCTGTCCCTGAAGTCCTGTTATGCCAGCCAGCCAGAAAACAGATATTAAAAGGTGCTTGAGTTTCATGACATATGATTATTTGGGATTACTCAATAATTGTTGGGGTTATACTCCGGGCTTTTCGAAAAGTGCATCATCGAGGCCCTGGTTCAATTCGACTTTTTCAATAATTATAGTACCCATCAGCTGACCATTCATCTTTGTTTCGATCTTTCCGGGGACGGCTATGCCATCTACCATCATGTAATTACTGAAATATGTATCAGATTCGACTTCATTACCCATCATCTTCATTTTTGAATTTGAGCGTAACATGATATAGGAATCAGAATCTATGTAGTATGTAAAAGAGTCACCCTCTTTGGTTTCCAGTTTTATTTTATAGCAGGGAGTACCTTCCATATCCTCATTTCCGTCAGATGTTACAGTATAACCCTTCTCCTTCCAATTCCAGAGCATCCCATCCATATCTGCCTGATAATGCATGCCTTTAAGATCATCTTCCGACATTGGCTGAGGATCTGTAACACCGGCAAATGGGTTCATACTCCATCCCTCTTTCCCGTTATAGGTCTGGATAAAGGTCAGATCCTGAAATGTGCCTTCAACACGAACTTTTTCAGGTCTTTTAGACATCTGAATGAACGGGATATCAATACCGCCCTGGACCATCTTTCCGGTTAATTTCTGATCATTGACTTTCATAATATTGTCCTGGCCAATGGCTGAAAAGTGATCTTTAAGGATTTCTTCGAGCGATTGTGACTGTAAAGAATTTGCAAAAGCCAGTAACAGGACTGTCAGCAATAGTGTGCACTTTTTCATGTTTTTTGATTTATTGGTTTGATTCTGGTAAGTTCCTACAGTAAATATAATTCCTTAAAAGAGATTTTGACATTAAGCCTATGCTCATAGAACAGCCTGTGTGATATCCGGCTTTTCAAATCAAATTTCCTAATCTTTTATTACTTGGGCAAATAAATTTGAACACTTAGTAAGGGTGCTGATTTAGAGGTTGAAATTGAGATCAATTTTCCATGATGCAGGAAACAAATGATTCTTTGTTAAATTTGAATCGCCGGGCATAACGCTGGTAAGTATAAATGGTAAGATTCAGTAAAAAATTACGGTTTGCGTTCCTCTTAATTATAATTTCAGGCTTACTCATCATTGTCTGTCTCTGGAATAATGGTTCCGGGGATAAACAATCTGAAAAGGAATATCTGAAGTTTCGGGCTGAGGGAGTCCCGGTTTCAGAAAGCATTTTGTCGGGCCCCAAATACATTGGAAAATACCTAAACAAAAGAGTTTTTGCTCCGGACAGCATTGTGGAATATTTCAGTAACCAGGCTGGACTGAATTCATCGCTTACTCATTTCAATGATCAGCCAAAAATGCTCTCTCTTGCTTTTATTGGCGACATAATGTGGATAAGGAACAACTGGAGCAATTTTCTCAGTGAGGGAGTCAAAACCTATCTCGAAGGCAGGGATATGGTTTTTGGCAATCTTGAAACCCCGATTGATACCGGGATGCCAGTTCATGGGATGCTGCCTGATTATTTTTCATATAATTCCTCTCCTGAACTCATTAATTCCTTCATCAGGGAGGATGGGCAGGGGAATATATTTACGGCAGTTTCAGTAACAAATAATCACTCCATGGACAGGGGGGCGGAAGGCCTTGTAAGCACCATGGAGTTTCTTGAGAGCAGCGGAATAGGTTATTCAGGAGCCACCTTCGGCACACACCCTGACGACGATTACTTTACGGCTGTAAAGAATGGGATAAAGATTGGTTTTTATGCTGCTTCATGGGGGCTGAATAATCCGGAAGATCTTTTAACGGAGAATTTAAAGATTAATGTTATCCCCGGGATTGCACCGCTTAATGCAAAAAATATTGATTTAAGCAGCCTGACAGGAATTTTGAAAAAAATGTCAGAAGACAGTGTTGATATAAAGATACTTAGTCTGCACTGGGGCTATGAGTACGAGTTATATCCTGACCCTGAAATAATTAAAATGGCAAGGACGCTTGCCATAAAAGGAGCCGATATTATTATAGGGAGTCACCCTCATGTTGTTCAGCCCAATGAAATATGCCTGATCAACGGATACCAGAAAATGCTGGATCCGGTAATAGATGATACTTCAGGATTATGTTTACTCTCAGATTCCACGGGCATCCCGCGGAAGACACTGATCATTTATTGTCCGGGCAACTTTACCACTGCAATGTATACTCCTTTATGCAGGCTGGGGGCTATTCAATCGGTCAACCTGTTTACAAATCCTTATACCGGCAAAATTGACTGGACGGTTCCCGAGATAAAATTTGTGTACAATACACCTTCAGATCCGGTACAACACCTCAGAAAGCTTATGCTCTGGGATGATTTTATAGCTGAACTTGAGCAAAGGTCACCGTCAAAAGCAGCCAGGATTAAAAAAGAGACTGCCGTTATTTTCAAAGTGACCAATTCACTCAGCGATCCAGGAGGAAGTCATACATCTCCGAAGCGTTCTTATTCTCGGGGTCAATTTCCAGGACCTGCTTAAAGTAAATCTTTGCCTTCTCGTAGTCATAGTTCTTCATGTGGGTCCTGGCCAGATGATAAAGGGCGGAGACATGCTGGTTAGATTTGGTAAGAAGCTTCTCAAAGAAAACCATCGCCTCATCATATTGTCCCGAAGATTTAAGAGCCATCCCCATGTAATAGTTAGCCATGACCGTTTCGGGACAAGATTCAATAAGCTTCCTGTACGAAGCGATGCTTTGATCCATTTTCCCGAGATGATAATAGCACAGTCCCAGCCAGAGATATGACATTGGAAGGTATTTGCCTGATTCCACTATTTTATTGAAGACCTTTTCTGCATCTGAAAACTGGGTGGCACGGTACAGTGCAAATCCCATCCTGTAAAGTATATACGGACTGTCAGGTTTGTATTTCAACGCTTTTTCATAGTAACGAATTGATTTTGAAAGTTCTCCAAGCATATAATAAATATTGGCAAGTTCCAGCAAAAGATGGAGGTTGTCAGGATGTTCTGCATGGCTCTTCTCAAAACATTCTGCAGCTTCCTTTAAGTTTCCGTCCAGCAGCTGATTAAAGCCGTTGTCGATGCAATTATGTACCAATTCTGACATTATTTATATTTTTAAGTTATTAAATATTCTGGCGGCGTTCAGCCATCGGAATATAATCATGATCTCCGTATACATTCATAAATGCGGGGCGTACTATCCTTTTCCCTGAGAAGGTAAGTTCCTCAATCCGGTGCGTACACCATCCAGACACTCTTCCGATGGCAAAAAGGGGCGTATAAAGCTCCTTTGAAATATCCAGACAGGAATAGACAAACCCTGAATAGAAATCAACATTGATGCAGACTACTTTTACTGATTTGTCTCCTTTGAACTCGCTGAATACTTCAGGAGCAAGTTTTTCCACAAGTGAATAGAGCTCAAACTCATCAAGCCGTCCTTTTTCTATTGCCAGTTCTCTCGCTTTGGTCTTTAATATTCCGGCCCTGGGGTCAGAAATAGTATAGACAGCGTGACCGATCCCATAAATCTTACCTGAGAAGTCATTTGCCTTTTTATTCAGGATCTTAAGCAGGTACTGTTTTACTTCTTCCTCATCAGTCCAGTGCTTAACATTCTTCTTCATGTCTTCCATCATCTCCAGGACCCTGACATTTGCGCCACCGTGCAGAGGGCCTTTTAATGAACCTATTGCTGAGGTCACTGAAGAATAGATATCTGTCTCAGAGGAGCTGGTAACCCTCATTGTAAATGTGGAGTTGTTCCCACCTCCGTGTTCGGCATGAAGGACCAGCATCAGGTCCAGCAGGACAGCCTCAAGCTTTGAAAAGCCATTGCAGTCACCCTTGATCAGGTAGAGGAAGTTCTCAGCCGTGGTCAGTTCGGGTTGCGGATGCCGTATTGAAAGAGTCTTACCCTTGTAAAGATGCCTTAATGCCTGGTATGAATATGCAACAATAGTAGAGAACTTGGCAATGATATTCAGAGACTGTTTTATCATGTTGTCAAGAGCGATGCTGTCAGGTTTCTCATCAAGAGTATATAACCCCAGAACAGATCTGGCGAGTATATTCAGTACATCCTTCCCCTTCATTGAGAGGATCATGTCTTTTGTGAAGTCATCAGGAAGAGCACGCAGTGACGCCAGGTGTGCCGAGAAATCCTTCAGTTCTTCACTTGCCGGCAGCTTGCCGGTAAGCAGCAGGAAAACCGTCTCGTCAAACCCATGCCTGTTGTCATGCTGAAAACCTTCGACAATTTTCTCTATGTCTATCCCCCGGTAAAGCAGCCTCCCCGGAATTGCGACCACTTTGCCGCCTTCCTTTTTGTAGCCTACCACCTGACCTACATTTGTCAGTCCGACAAGTACTCCTGATCCGTCAGCATTGCGAAGCCCACGCTTTACATCATACTTGTCAAATAATTCACTGTCAATCAGAAACGACTCTCTGACTGACGGTTCCAGGTGTGAAATGAGTTTATTGATTTCCATAAGTATGACCGTTTATTTGTTAGGATGTATGATGTGTGAGATTATTTCATCTGCAAACTCTGAGGTTTTAAGAAGTGTTGCACTCTCCATTAACCTGTGAAAATCATATGTCACCATTTTTCTTTGAATGGCCTTTTCCAGGCCATCGTATATCTTTTGCGAAGCCTCACTCCAGCCTATATACTCAAACATCAGAGCGCCTGAAAGGACCACTGAACCCGGGTTGACTTTATCCTGATCGGCATATTTGGGAGCTGTACCGTGCGTTGCCTCAAATATGGCATGGCCTGTTTCATAATTAATATTTGCACCGGGTGCAATTCCTATCCCTCCTACAATTGCCGCAAGAGCGTCAGAGATATAGTCGCCGTTAAGGTTGAGGGTGGCAATTACAGAATATTCCGAAGGCCTGGTAAGTATCTGCTGGAGAAATGCATCAGCTATTACATCCTTGATAATTATCTTACCGGCAAGTACCGCACTGTTCTGGGCTGCATCAGCTGCAGCTTCGCCTTCATCCTCCGAGATCCTCTTATGCTGATTCCACGTGAATACCTTGTCGGCAAATTCCCTTTCGGCAAGGGCATAACCCCACTTCATGAATGATCCCTCAGTATACTTCATGATGTTGCCTTTGTGCACCAGTGTCACAGATGGCAGTTTCTTTTTTATAGCGAAGAGGATAGCCTGCCTGATTAGTCTTTCTGAGCCTTCCACTGAAACAGGCTTAATACCTATTGATGATGTTTCGGGGAACCTGATAGATCTGACACCCATCTCTTCTATAAGGAATTTCTTGACCTTCTCGGCATCAGGAGTGCCGTTCATGAATTCGATGCCGGCATAGATATCCTCGGTGTTTTCCCTGAAGATATGCATATTGACATTCTCGGGTTTTTTAACAGGGCTCGGTACGCCGCTGAAGTATTTCACCGGTCTGTAACAGGTATAAAGGTCAAGTAATTGGCGAAGAGCTACGTTGATAGATCTCATGCCACCACCCACAGGGGTCGTAAGAGGTCCCTTGATGCCTACCAGGTGATCCCTGAATGCCGCCAGGGTTTCATCGGGCAGCCAGTTGCCAGTCTGCCTGAAAGCCTTCTCCCCGGCTAGGACCTCTTTCCATTCCACCTTCCTGCTACCGCCATAGGCTTTTTCAACTGCGGCATCGAATATTCTTACTGAGGCTCTCCAGATGTCTCTTCCGGTGCCATCACCCTCAATGAAAGGTATTACCGGATAATCAGTGACAATCAGTCTGCCCTCTTCAATTTTGATCTTTTCTGACATATATTACATTTTGTTTTTGTTCCTGATGAGGTTCAGGGCACTGCCTGCCCTGAACCATTCAACCTGCGCATTATTGTATGAATGGTTTGCCCAAATAGCATCCTTTTTGCC
>JAQBHM010000205.1:0-3139 GCA_032127795.1 Bacteroidales bacterium
CCCCGCCGTTCTGTTTCAATGCCAGAAGCATCTCATCGTTAAGGTTACGGGGACTTTCGGAGAGCGCTCTGCATGAGGAATGTGATGCGATCACAGGAGCTTTGGTGATCTCAAGAACATCATAAAAGGATTGGTCAGAGATATGTGACACATCTATTATCATTCCAATCCTGTTCATCTCCCTGACAACCTCTTCACCATATGATGACAATCCCTGGTGTTCCGGACCGGCAGAATCAGTTGACGAATCACATATATCATTATTGGATGAATGACAAAGCGTTATATAACGTGCCCCCATGTCATAGTACTGCTTTACCCTTGTAATATCAAGCCCAATGGGGTATCCGTTCTCAACACCTATAAAAACTATAACCTTTCCTTCTGACTTAATCCGGTATGCATCATCAGGGTTAAGTGCCAGTCCGGCCATTTCAGGATAGCGGGCTATGGCATTGTGAATTGAATCGAAGGCGGCCAGGGTCTTTTGATGTTCTATGTCATAAGCCTCAGGTGTTCGTGGTCCCTGGCCAATGAAAACTGCAAAAAACTCAGCGTCAAGACCGCCTTCTTTCATTTTGGGAAAGTCGACGCACCCCTTTTCATTGTTTATACCCAGATCAAAACCTGTACGTGTCAGTCTCATTGGAGTGTCACAATGAGTATCCACAGTAAGCATATGTTTATGGAGTTTGTCAGCCCTGTGGCTTATCTTCTCTTCCTCACTGAGGCAACCGGTGGTCAGGCACATAATAGTAGCCAGCAGAAAAAATACTTTCATCAGATCAGGTTTTAGCAGATGCTAAGATAGCCAATAGTCTAACTTTGTGCCACTGACCTGTGGTAATTTAAACTTAAAAAACGTTAACGGAGAGAAAAAGAGTCAGGAGAACCATGATGCCTGCCGCCACAACAATAGCGCCTGTTACTCGTGTAAGGGCAACAATGTTCCTGAGTCTCATGGTGCGGCTGAAGCGGCTTACGGTATAGCTGAAAGCCATCCACCATGCAGTGGCCCCAATGAAGATGCCCGAGACAATTATCAACGGAATCAGATATGAGGAGCCTGAGAAACTTATATTCATTCCAGGGAAAAGAGCCATGAAAATGAAAATCGAAAAGGGGTTTGTGAGTGCAAGCCCGAATACTGAAAAGAAATCCTGGAACGGTGTGCCTTTAATGCTCATGCGTGCTCTCTTCCTGATATCCCCTACAGGATTGGTGAAGAAGAGCTTCAGCCCTATTGAAGCCACAAGTATGCCGGCCACAAGCTTGATCCAGAAAGCTTCCTCATTAATAAATCCTATTATAAATGAGAATCCGATTCCTGCAATAATGGCAAAAATGGTATCGGCAGTTGCCACACCCATGCCTGTCATAAATCCGGAGATATGCCCCTTGCGCAGAGTGCGGTTTATCATGAGCATGGCATTGGGGCCCGGAGGTGCCGAAACACTAAGACCCAAAATGATGCCCTTTAAAAATAAGATAACTGCCGGAAACATATAATTTATAAGTAAGGTGCGCAAAGATAATAAAAATATATCTTTTAACACTAACGCATAGAAGGGCCTGAAAAAATCATTTACAGACATACAATCTGTGCAACCTCTGATTAATTTTGGTGTCTGTATAAAGTAACGAACTGAGATTTGACCAACCAGAACCTGCATATTCATGAGTCACTCCTGGAGGAGTGCCGCAGGGGCAGCAGAAAAGCCCAGTTCAGGATCTACAGCCTGTATTCAAAAGCGATGTTCAATGCAGCTTACCGCATTGTGAATAACAGGGAGGAGGCCGAAGATGTACTTCAGGAAGCTTTTACAGACTGTTTCAGAAACCTTGGCTCATTCAGAACTGATTCAACATTTGGAGTATGGCTTAAAACAATTGTGGTGAACAAATGCATCAACAGGCTACGGAAGCGAGAGGCAGATCTGATGTATATTGATGATTATAAGATGTTTGAAAAGGCGGAGGAGGAACCTCCGGAGATGATGGGACCTGATCCTGCTACCATTGCAAAAGCGGTGGAAAAACTGCCTGACGGTTACAGGGTGGTCCTCAGCCTTTATCTTCTGGAAGGGTATGACCACTCGGAGATATCACAGATAATGAATATCTCCGAGTCAACCTCAAAGACGCAGTACCTGAGGGCAAAGGAGAAACTTAAAAAGATACTGTTAACAATGCATAGAGATGGATGATCTGGAGAAACACATAAGAAACAAAAGGGAGGCTCTTGATATTCATGAGCCTGACCCCGGGTTGTGGAATAAGATCGAGAAGCAACTCCCGCGCAGGAATATTGTTTCAGTGCCACAACTCTGGAAGGCCGCAGCGGCTTTACTGATAGCGGTGGCAGCCACAGCGGCAGTACTGAGAATGACAGGCCTTACTGTGGTGAAAGAGCAGTCGGCCATCAGTGTTGTACGAGAGACCGAACAGTATTACACCGGCCTTCTGAACTCACTGTATGAAAAGGCAGAGCCATTGCTTACCGCCAACCCTGATATAAGAAATGAACTGGCATCAGGGATGTGTGAGTTAGATACAATCTCTATGAGCATCAGAGAAGATCTTAAAGACAATGCAGCCACCGGAGAGGTACTTGAAGCCCTGATACGAAATTACAGGCTGCGGATAGAACTTCTTGAAGATATGCTCAGGATAATGAATGATGAAGGTCCGGAAAATGAAAACAGACAGGATTATGAATTATAAAAATTACCTGGTAGTCTCATTGTTGATCCTTTGTGGACTCTCGGCCTCCGGTCAGGAGATCACTGAAAGCAAGACGTATATGAAGTCATTCAGGGTAGGAGAAAATCCCACTGTTGATGTATCAAACAAGTACGGCAATATCCATATCTCACATGTTGAGGGCGATTCGGTAAATGTAAGGGTTGAAGTTACAGCCACTTCGACAAATGCATCACGGTTGCAGGGAATGATGTCAGATGTTGAGATAAGCCTTACGATGACCAACCAGACGGTGAGGGCACAAACAATTTTCGCAAAAAGCTTTACAGCCTTGCTGGAAACATTCAAAGGACTTACCAAGAGTATTATAAACTATGAGTCAAGGCTCCGGATAGACTATTTTATCAAATGCCCTCCTTCGACGGCACTGAGACTG
>JAQBHM010000206.1:0-7142 GCA_032127795.1 Bacteroidales bacterium
AACAAATACTATTGCAGGGATGGCCAGCAGGTTAAGGAGGTGAACTCCTATTGACAGGCCCATCATCAGGGCTATCAGGATAATCCATCTGTCAGCGTGAGGTTTGTCAGCAGCGTCTTCCCACTTGAGTATTGCCCAGAAGACTACCGCGGTAAACAGGGATGAAGTTGCGTATACCTCTCCCTCAACGGCGGAGAACCAGAATGTGTCAGAGAAGGCGTATGCAAGTGCTCCCGTGAGGCCCGCCCCAAGGACGGCAATGATATTTCCGGCAGTAAAATCAGAATCCTGCTTCATGAAAATCCTCCGAGCCAGGTGAGTTACAGTCCAGAACAGGAACATTATCGTCAGGGCACTGGCAAGTGCTGACATGGCATTGACCATCATGGCGACCTTTGATACGTCACCTCCTGCAAAATTTGCGAAGAAGCGTGCCAGAATCATAAAGAGAGGTGCGCCCGGCGGGTGGCCTACCTCAAGTTTAAATGACGAAGCAATGAACTCCCCGCAGTCCCACAGGCTGGTGGTGGGTTCAATGGTCATCAGGTAAGTGACGGCCGCAATAATGAATGTCAGCCATCCCAGTATGTTTTCCCAGAGCCTGAATTTATTTGTCATAATATCTTTATTCCCGTTCTTGATTAATTGCACGAAAATAGTAAGATTTTAGTCAGTAGCTTCTGATATCATTCAATTTTGGTATTTTTGACCAAATGCACCGGCATGAAACATACTTTTTCTGCTATATTCATATGTCTGTTATTCTGTTCATTAAGGCTCCAGGGCCAGTATTATGACACAGGGCAGGATCCTGCCAGACTGCGATGGGAGCAGATCCGCACGCCGCATTTCCGGGTGATATACCCCCGCTCCTTTGCCGTTGAGGCAGAGAGGTATGCAATTATCCTCGAAGAATCATTCATGAAGGTCTCACTCCTTTATCCTGAGAATAAAGTGCGTATTCCCGTCATCCTGCACAACTACTCCATGGAGTCAAACGGGTATGTCAGCTGGGCCCCACGGCGTATGGAGCTTTTTCCTCTTCCCGGCCAGGATAACCTGCCGATGGATCCTGCCGTGCAACTGGCAGTACATGAGGCCACTCACGTTGCCCAGCTTGCCTCTCTCAATACCGGCTTCAGCCGTTTCCTCTCAGTCATTGCCGGTGAACAGATAGTGGGCCTCAATGCCCTGATGGTGCCTCAATGGGCCTTCGAAGGCGATGCAGTCTATGCAGAAACAGCCCTGAGTGCCTCAGGCAGAGGACGCAGCAATGTTTTTTTGAAGGATGCCGCGGCTCTTACACTCAGCCCTTCGGGAATCTACGGCTATGATAAGATGCTGGCAGGATCATACAGGGACTTTACACCTGACCATTATGTCTTCGGATATCTGATGATGAACCAGCTGCGTAACCGGAACCCAAACGCCTGGAGCAAAGCAATGACAACAGTGGCACGTAACCCGTTCTCTCTTAATCCGGTCAACAAAAGTCTCAGAAAAACAACCGGGTTGACAAAGAAAAAACTGTATGACATTACCTTCGACAGCCTGCTGCATAAATGGCAGAACAGTGACAGTCTGCAATCAATGGAGTATCCGGTTCTCAGCCCCGAAAGAAAAAACGGATATCTCAGCCATCACCTGCCACAAAGGATAGACAGGGAAAGAATTGTATCCCTGAGGACCTCAATGGCAAAGCCGTCAGCATTTGTCATAATAAATTCCGGAAAAGAGAGAGAACAGGTTCTGACTACCACCGGGTACATTTATCCATATCTCTTTTCTTATTCAGACGGTTTCCTTGTATGGGCAGAACTGCACTCAGATCCCAGGTGGGACAATCTCGACTATTCTGTAATAAAGAAGATGAGCATTTCCGGCGGGCCTGTCACGCAGCTTACCTTCAGGTCACGCTATGCCGCCCCCGACCTGTCGCCTGACGGCAGGACGATAGTTGCGGTGTCTACAACCCCGGAATTTGCCTTTTCACTTGTATTTCTCGATGCCTTCTCCGGAGAAACACTGATGGATCTGGCCATTCCTGACAATCTTATTGTTCAGCGACCTGCCTGGTCCTCTGACGGAAAGGCCGTGACAGTGGTGACACTCAGTAATGCCGGCGAGGGAATTAGAACGTATTATCCCACAGGCAAGAGGTGGGTGATCAACAAACCGGAATCAGTCACTGACATCATACAGGCTGAGATCCATAATGATACACTCCTTTACCTGGCACAGGGAGACGGCTCGGATAATATATACAGGATAGCTCCTGATGGTTCTGAAAGCCGTATTACAGGCTCCCGCTTCGGTATTTCAGGCTTTTCCACTGCAGACAATGAGATTCTTTTTTCAGACTACAGCACCTCCGGATATAACATATCATCGGTCAGCTCATATGATACATTAAGCCTGCCTGCAAATCATACAATAAACAATTTCCCGGAAGTGGCTGCGGTGGATCCCGCTCTTGACGGTCGGTCATCCACCGACAGCCTGATAATTAAAAAGTCTCCATACCGGAAGACAGCTCATCTTTTCAATTTTCACAGCTGGCTTCCCTTTTATGCCGACATCGAGAAACTGAAGACAGATCCGACACTGATAAGGCCAGGTGTTACCCTGATGTCTCAGAATCACCTGAGCACTCTTATTTCAACCGTTGGTTATGAGTATTCTCAGGGAAATCATTACCTGCATTCGAATATAGAATGGCGCGGCTGGTACCCTGTAATTGAAGCAGGTATGACTTACGGGGGAGAACAGATAAAATCTTCAGGTGTTGACTTGCAACAGTCTGACCTGTCGCACGATATGAATATTTATGTAAACGTGTCTGTCCCGTTGCAATTTGCATACGGAAAATTCAGACAGCTGTTTATGCCTGCTATCTACACTTCTTATCGTAACAGGATAACTTATATTTCTGATAATGTGCCTCTTGACGAGAATATTTTTAGATTCACCGAACGACTTTATTTTTCAAATGTATTCAGGAGTGCCTATCGTGACATCTACCCCCGGTGGGGACAGGTCATTGATCTGAGGGTGACATCATCGCCATGGGACAAGGATATCTTCGGATCCATGAAGTATGTCCGGGGAACTCTTTTCCTTCCCGGTATTATTCTGAATCACAGTATTGTTGTAAGGGCAGGTTATGAAAATCAGTCCCCAATACAAAAATTTCTTTACCAGAATCAGAACCCCTATCCGCGGGGGTACAGCAAGCAGATAATAGGAGAAAAGCTTTTCAGCTTCTCATTTGATTACACTATGCCTCTCTGTTATCCTGACTTCTCTGCCGGAAGCTTGCTTTATCTGAAGCGTATAAGGAGCTCTCTGTTTCTCGACGGAGCTACGGCAACCAATACCCGTGACTATACTGATGATCCTGCTCACCCGGTATATAAAGCAGGAACAACTGATTTCGGTTCATTCGGTGGTGAGCTTCTGGCTGATTTTTACATCTTGAGATTCCCCTTTGAGATAAGTGCAGGGGTTAGTGGCGGATACATTCCCGTACTGAACAAAGGTTTTGTGGAAGGGGTCCTGTCAGTGAATATCTACGGTACCGTCCTGGGAGGAAAGCGCTGAGGCGCATTCCCTTATCATCTGCCATCCGATCTTCACATGCTCTTCAGTGACATTTGTCTGTGCAGTGACCATACGCATAACGTATCTGCCTGAGAGAGTGGTATGTGTCAGATACATTTTGCCTGTATCATTCAGCGTATGATTTATCTTTTCATTGAGCCTGTTTACCTGCTCATCGGTCATGCCGCCCGGATTGTATCTAAAACATACTGTATTCAGTGTTACCGGGGCCATCAGTTCAAAGCCCGGTTCCGTCTCTATCCAGCCGGCCAGTGTCTTTGCAATCCGTATATGCTCTCTGACCATCTCCCGAAGTCTTTCTGTCCCGTAGCTGCGTATCACAGCCCACAGCTTCAGTGCCCTGAAACGCCTTCCCAGCGGTATGCCCCAGTCACGGTAGTCATTTACCTTTCCCCGGGTACGTGTCTTCAGGTATTCCGGTAGAATCTCGAAGGTCCGGATAAGGGCTGCCGCATCGCGCACAAAATAAGCTGAACAGTCAAAATTTGTGAACATCCATTTATGCGGATTGAATACAAAGCTGTCGGCAAATCCGATACCCTCCGTCATCCATCTCATCTCAGGAAGTATGAGTGCTGTACCTCCAAGGGCAGCATCAACGTGCAGCCACAAACCGTAGTCATTACAAATCTGACCCACTTCCCTGAGAGAATCAATGGCGGTTGTGCCTGTGGTCCCTATCGTGGCAACAACGCAGCAGGGGGTGTATCCTGAGGCTATATCCTTATCTATTGCAGCTTTTAGAGCCTGGCTGTCAATAGAGTAATCTTCCCTGACAGCCACCTTCACAAGGTTTTTCCTTCCAAGTCCTGCCACCCCCATTCCTTTTTCAACCGAGGAGTGAGTCTGCAGCGAGCAATAGACCCTGAGATGCCGGGCAGCGGATAATCCCTCAATGTTTGAAGTGAATCCTGTCACCTTTTCGCGTGCAGTTATCAGCGCAGCCAGGGTTGCGGTGGAGGCACTGTCCTGTATCACTCCTTCGAAGTATGAGGGCAGTCCTGTCATTTCGCGAAGCCATTCCATCATGCGTTCCTCAAGCTCCGCCGCAGCCGGGGAGGTCTCCCAGATCATGCACTGTGAAGCCAGGGCCGCTGTGAGCATTTCTGCCAGAACTGACGGAGGGCTGCTGTTTGCAGGAAAATAAGCAAAGAAATTAGGGCTCTGCCAGTGTGTGATGCCCGGCATAATAATCTCTTCAAAGTCTTTCATGAAGCCTTCGAAAGACTCACCGACGGATGGTGGCACTTGAGGAAGCTTTGACCTGATCTCGCCTGGTTTGACTCGCGATTTTACAGGATACTTTTCGATTTCCTCATAGTACCGGGCAATCCATTCTACGATTTCATGGCCATTTTTCCGGAACTCATTTGAATCCATAACTTTCAGCCTGTAATAACAGAATCGGCAAGAAGGATGATCCTGTTTTTTTTCACCTCAATGACTCCACCGCTGATCTCAAACATAACCTCCTTGTCCAGGTCGTCAGAAATGAATACCGGACCGCGAACGAGGGTTGAGATGATGGGGGCATGATCCTGAAGCACCTGGAATGAGCCACTGGTTCCCGGAACTCTTACTGATCGGATTTTCCCGGAATATACATTACTGTCTGGTGTAATTATCTCTATCTTCACCTGGAGTCATTTATTCATACTGATCATTTGTTCTCAGCCAGAAGCTTTTCTCCCTTTTCAATGGCCTCTTCAATAGTACCCACCAGTAGAAATGCTGCCTCTGGATATTGATCGACCTCACCGTCAATTATCATATTGAATCCCCTGATAGTATCTTCGATGGAGACAAGTTTTCCGGGGATATTGGTAAACTGTTCTGCCACATGGAATGGCTGCGAGAGGAATCTCTGCACTCTCCGTGCGCGGTGCACTGCAAGCTTGTCCTCTTCTGACAGTTCGTCCATCCCGAGGATGGCAATTATATCCTGCAGTTCATTATATCGCTGAAGTATCTCTTTAACTCTCTGGGCACAGTTGTAATGTTCCTCTCCTACAATATCTGCCGACAATATCCTTGAGGTGGAGTCAAGCGGATCAACAGCGGGATATATGCCCAGCTCAGATATTTTCCTGCTCAGTACGGTAGTAGCGTCAAGGTGTGCGAAGGTTGTTGCCGGGGCAGGGTCAGTAAGGTCATCAGCAGGTACATACACGGCCTGAACTGAAGTGATTGATCCGTTACGTGTGGAGGTGATCCTCTCCTGCATTACGCCCATCTCTGTTGCCAGTGTGGGCTGATATCCGACAGCAGAAGGCATACGCCCGAGAAGGGCTGATACCTCAGAGCCTGCCTGGGTAAAACGGAATACATTGTCCATAAAAAAGAGTATATCCCTGCCTGATCCCTCACCCTCGCCGTCACGGAAGTACTCAGCAACGGAAAGACCTGACAGTGCCACCCGTGCACGAGCTCCCGGAGGCTCGTTCATCTGTCCGAAGACAAGAGCCAGTTTCGACTCCTTGAGATTCTCATGGTCAACAAGGCTCAGGTCCCATCCGCCTTGCTCCATATTCTCCATAAATTTTTTGCCGTAAGAAATCACATTTGCCTCAAGCATCTCACGGAGCAGGTCATTGCCTTCCCTGGTTCTCTCTCCTACGCCTGCAAAGACAGATAGTCCCGAGTAAGTCTTTGCGATATTGTTTATCAGTTCCAGGATGACCACCGTCTTGCCCACGCCTGCGCCGCCGAACAGGCCGACCTTTCCTCCCTTGGAGTAGGGCTCTATCAGGTCAATCACCTTGATGCCGGTATAGAGAATCTCCTTTTCCGTTGAGAGATTCTCGTACAGCGGAGGTTTTCTGTGTATGGGATATCCGCCCTTTTTGTCAAGAGGGCCCAGCCCGTCAATAGGTTCACCTGTCACATTCATAAGACGGCCCTTTATCTGGTCTCCTACAGGCATTATGATCGGTTGCCCCGTTGCAACAACCTCCATCCCCCTGCGCAGGCCGTCAGTGGAATCCATGGCGATTGTCCTTACAGTTTTCTCTCCTATATGTTGTTGACACTCAACTACAAGTACTGTTCCATCTTCACGTTTTATTTCGAGTGCATCGAGGATATTCGGCATATCTTCTCCAATCATTTCAAATGTCACGTCGACCACCGGTCCGATAATCTGGCTGATTAATCCAATTTTCTTAGGCATCTCTCTTGCTTATTGTAAAATTATATTTTTCATTTCTTGCATCACTCTTATCCCTCCTGCACACACGGCAATGTTCTATCTCTCCCTGCCGATAAGTCCGACGGCAAGCTGTTTCAATTCATTCTTTCTGTCAGGCTTCACGCTAACCTTGTCAAGCGATTCAAAGGCACTGTTGATAAATTCATAGGCCAGATTCTCTGCATGGAGCTGTATCTGAAGAGTGTCATAGATAGTCTTTACAGCTTCAACTTTACTCACCGGATCAAACTCCTTCATTTCAAGCAGGTTCCTCAGGTCGCGCAGTCTATCGCCTCCTGCCAGCTCAAGGGCTTTTACAAGCAGGTATGTCTTC
>JAQBHM010000207.1:0-2843 GCA_032127795.1 Bacteroidales bacterium
ATCACACGGTTGTCGGTTTTATAGTAGAGGGCGGTGTCAAGCACGGGAGTCCACGACAGGCTGTCAGTAAGCGTCTCCACTTTTTTAATGTGGGTCTGAGGTGGCTGTCTGTTTATTTTTAATTTACCAGGGTCAAACCTGATCAGTTTGTCAGAGGTGAGCAGCCACCATCTGCCCAGGGCATCCCTGACAATTCCGTTATCCTGGCAGTCATTGCCCATGTACCCCTGGTTTCGCCCTATAATGCTGTAATAATCAATTTGTCCGGCGTAGTACTTTTCAAGGTCTATTATGCAGAGGTCAAGCATCCGCCCCACAAGCAGTCGCCGGTCGCCCAGATCACGGATGACATTGGCGGGCAGGTTGTCTCCTTTCGGCAACGCCGGCCTGAAGAGGGGATCTTCAGGATCACATATTACCAGCCCGTCAGAGCCGGCGCTCCAGATATTCCCTGTATAGTCTTTTATCATACTCCAGACCATCTCTGCTTGCGCCGGAGCTGAACGAAAAGGAGTGAAATTGTAACCGTCAAACCTGACAATCCCATAATGCCCGCCTAACCAGTAGTTGCCATTATCGTCTCGCGCAATGCCCTCAACAATACCCATTTCCGGCCATGACATCTCAGTATGCAACTCAACCTTACTCCCCGTTATGTGGTACAACCCCCTGTCAGTGCCGATGAAAACTGATTTATCAACAGGGTCCTCATAAATGATACATACCTGACACGGATCAGGAATCATATCCAGAGTCCGGAATGTATTACCGTCCCTTATTAATACTCCCTGGTTGGTTGAGATCCATACCTCCCCGTTTGAAAGGGTAGTGCTGCCGCGGTAATACACCGTCGTGCCGTTGTACAGTTTAATATCTCTGTAGGTTGTTGTAAACTGTTTACCGTCAAAATACCTCAGCTCTCCTTTTATTGACCCCAGCCAAATTCCACCTTCATGATCGGCTGCCAGGGCCCATGATGACTCCGGACAGCCGCTGTTTTTATCATACTCGATAAAAGCAGTAGAAATAAGCCTGTATATCTTTGACTCTGAGAAAATCCACACCACTCCCTCCCGGTCAATCAGGTAAGAGGATATTGTGCCTTTGCCCCAGGTAATTTCGGGGTAACCCGGCACCAATAATTTCAGCAGAGAATCCGGGGTGAACAAGTAAGGTTGAAGAATTAATGGATTATTGATGTCGGTGAAATTATCAAGCGCCTTCAGAGTTTTGCCGTCATAGTAAAACGACCGGTCGGATCTGTTAATAATCACCTTGCCGTTGTCCATGCCTATGTAATCTATTGGGCCAATGGTAATGAAAGTTAGTGCTCCGTCCTTTAATTTGTACAGACTGCCGTCATTTTTGGTAAGGAAAAGAGTTGAATCACGACTGTCACAAGCCTGAATTGTGAATTGCCCTCCCCTGAGAACAGGATAGAAATCCTCAAAGTCCAGGTAACGGCCATTGTCAAAGTAGAGTATCTTCGTTTGTCTTTCCTGTATATTCGCCATGAGGAGGAACCTGCCCGGTTCTGGCAGTTTGCAACCGAGATTGATCTGTTTGACTAGCAGTGTGTCCGGTGGCGGGTAGCCGCGAAATTTATTACCGTCGAATCTTGCCGGACCGTTAGGCGTGAATGCCCAGATGGTGCCAGCCTTGTCTTCAACAACTACTGTGATAATGTTTGAAGGCAGACCGTCATTGCGGAAGTATGTATCGAAAGTAATTCCGTCAAAACGGGCAAGGCCGTTGCGTGTAGGTATCCAGAGATAGCCCCGGCTGTCCTGCATTGCACCCATCGTTTCAGACTGCGGGAGCCCGTCATCCATGGTATATTCCCTGAACGGCAGAGTCTGTGCAGTTGTGACAACACAGAGCAGCAATAAAGGGATAGACCATAAACAGATCCTTGTGATCCGTCGGTGCGGAACTGCAGTACATCCTCTCATTCTCAGCAGATAACATGTAAATATAATGAAAAGATGGAGGCAGATCCGGGATGCAATTTATTTTGTCCCGAATTTACTGGCCGGTAAATGGCAAGCAAAATATTTAACCCTGATGATTTATTGAAAAACAAGACTTCTTAAGGGCCAACTATATAATTTTTTTGGCTTAACTTACTTTCTGTATCGTTTAAGGAGAGCCCAAAATTAAGTATTAACTAATCGTTCTTTTTTATGAAAGTGCTTAATTTTTTCAGAATCATGATAGCTCTGTTTATAACAGTTATCATTACAAACAGCTGCATAAGCAAGGCTGATATTCTTCCTGGAAAACAAGACAATTCTTATGTCTTCAATGCATAAATGTTTATGAGAAGATAGATGTGACATGAAAAAACCGGGTAGAGACAGACGACTACGCAGACGGATTCTCGCCGTGTTCCTCGGGGCCGTTATGCTGCCAAGCCTGATCCAGGCCTATCTTGGTTTGAGGTACGTCAGACAGGAAGGGCAGAGGCAGGAGCAGCTTGTGCTGCAGGGCCTGAAGGGCTCACTTGCTGATGCTGCACGAAAAATAGAAGAAAACGTTCCGCTGATGCTTCTTCAGACCTTCGACTCGCTTATTGTCGAAACATCAGTTTCAGCCACAGTCTCGCCGGATAAAATACACCGCTTCGTGTCTCAAAATTCCCTTTTGGAAGAGGTATTCGTGATGGACAACAAGGGGGGCCTCCTCTTTCCGCGGTCTTTCAGCACACAAAAAAAGCCGGCAGAATTACAGTCTTTGTTGTCTCCTGTTGCCGGGCAAAGACTTATCCACGGAGAGGAATATGAAGCACGGGGAAAATATGATGATGCAATCAGCAACTATACATCCGGGTTAACCGAATGTAC
>JAQBHM010000208.1:0-7348 GCA_032127795.1 Bacteroidales bacterium
GTGAACAGGGATGGCTTTATCACTGAGGGAAGCAGATCAAACGTCTTCTTTGTCACTAGCGACGGATGTCTGTATACTGCTCCGGATAAAATGGTACTGCAGGGGATTACCAGGAAGTATATTATCGATATCTGCAGGAAAGAGGGGATAAGAGTCTACTATGAAATGGTGGAAGCGTCTCTGATCTCGATGTTTACTGCTGTGTTTCTGACAGGCACTTCACCCATGGTGCTGCCTGTTGAAAGAATCGAAAATGTGAGATTCATTACATCAATGGCGCTGGTGGCTAATTTGCGCAGGGAATTTGAAACATTGGCAGCAGAAAGCATCAGACAGTATATTGGCAGGGCATAAGCAGATTTATTGTATATCTTTACACAAAATTTTATGATATGGCAAATTTAAGGGACCTTAAAAAAGATATCGATTATCTATTCTTTGAATTCATCTCTGATTGTTTCATGTTCACCAGTCTTCATACAGGAGACAAGCGTGCAGAAGTTGAGAATCTTATTGAAGAAGCGGTTGAGATGCGAAATGAATTCTTTGACAGGGTCAACAATCCTGCAGGGAAGGATAACCCAAAACTGATAAAGGAATATTACGGAGCCCTTCGCAGGGAGCTGTTTGAGAAAGTTGACGGATACTTTGAGAAGCTGAGTACTATCTCTAAGGAGAAGTGATACTGGAACTTTCAGGAGACTAAATAACTTATAATTTTCTCATTGCAGTTGATACATCTGCCATCACCATCGAGAGCTGATAATATTGTTCTGTATCCCGCTCTTTTTATTACAGTGGTACGGCATTCCGGACATACGGTATCACAGCCGCACTGTTCATGTGACATATTCCCTGTATAAACAAAGTCAAGGTACCGTGATGCAATTTCGTGAAGCCTGATAATAGTTTCAGCGGGTGTCGCAGGGTCAGACCTCATGTACATTGGAAAGTAACGGCTTATATGCAGCGGCACCTTACTGCCGGCTACAGTGGCAATCCATTCAGCCTCAGTACTCATTGAATTAACCGAGTCATTCAACCCAGGCATAATAAGAGTGGTAATCTCAAGATGTTTGCCGGCAGAAGCAACCTTTTCTATTGTTGAAAGAACAGGCTTCAGGGTTCCTCCGGTATACCTCCTGTAAAAATCATTGTCAAATGCTTTCAGGTCAATATTGAAAGCATCGATGACCTCAAGCAGTATATCAAGAGGACGACTGTTGATATACCCGTTGGTTACCAGTACGTTTTTTAATCCCTTCTCATGAGCCAGTCTTGCGCAGTCAAGGAGGTATTCATACCAGATAAGGGGTTCATTATAGGTATAGGCAATACCAATATTACCTTCGACCATTAAAGCCCTGTTAACCAGTTCTTGCGGTGAAAGTGTGTAAGTGCCCTTTCTTTCAACATATTGAGATATCTGGTAATTCTGGCAGAAATCGCATTTGAAATTGCATCCGAAAGAGCCCACAGACAAAATGTCTTTTCCGGGGTAATAATGGTAGAGAGGTTTTTTCTCAACAGGATCAACGGCATAGCCTGAGATGATTCCGTAAGTGGAAAGGGAGATTGTCCCGCCTTCATTTATCCTTACGCCACATATACCTTTGCCCCCGGGAGAAATAATACACATATGCGGGCACAGAAGGCATCTTAACGATCCCTCATCCTTATATCTTTCGGAAAGCTTCATGCCGGAGCTTTTTATCTTATAAATTTAATTCTATTTTTGTTAATTACTGTTCTGGCGTGAAGAGCCTTAATGGAAAGCAATTTAAAAACCTTATAAACCGTAATCATAATGACCACCAGGAGGAGTTTTGTAAAAAAGGGCGTTTTGCTTGCCGCTGCTGCGCCTTTTATGAATAATGTATTGATGGCAAACTCGAGACCCTCGGGAAAGACGGGACTGGCCTTATACACAATTCGCGATGCCATGGAGAAAGACCCTGCCGCAGCCCTGGCAGAGGTTTCCGCAGCAGGGTATGACTGGGTTGAGGCTGCAAGCTATTCCAACAGAAAGTTTTACGGTATGAAACCGGAACAGTTTGGCAGGTTGGTAAAGAAGACGGGTTTAGAGCTTGTCAGTACTCATAATCATATAGCCCCTGATAATGATGATATTATAGTTGAAGATTCGGTTGAGGCAGGATTAAAATATTTGATTTTGCCAGAGTTGCCGAAGCAATGGAGCGGTACTCTCGACGGATACAAAATGGCTGCTGATTATTTTAATATTGCAGGAGAGAAGTGCAAAAAAGCCGGACTAAAATTCGGTTTTCACAACCACCAGATAGAATTTAAAGAGATAGACGGCAGGGTGCCTTATGACATTCTTGTTGAAAACACTGAGGCCGGACTTGTTCGTTTTGAACTGGACCTGGCATGGATCACAGCTGCCGGAAAGAATCCACTGGACTATTTTAAGAAATACCCGGGCAGGTTTGAACTGTGGCATTTGAAGGACCTGAACCCGCAAATGCAGGATGCTACTCTTGGCGAGGGTATCATTGATTTTGTGCCCATCATTGCAAAAGCCAGGGAGTCAGGAATGAAATACTGGTTTGTAGAGCAGGACGACTGCAGAACACATTCCCCGATGGAAAGCATTGTCATCAGCCGCAACTATTTCCTGGAAAGGCTAAGGTAGATCATATATTTTTCCAAAAAGAACTGTCTGAGGCGGATGCAACCACGGCCTCCAGGAATTTCATTCCTCTTACTCCCTCATTTATACCGGGATAGTCATAACTGTTATCGGCTTCCTTGCCGGCTGCTTCTGCTGCAATGTGGAGGGCAAAGTTCCTGTAGAGATTGGCGAATGCTTCAATAAATCCCTCAGGGTGACCTGCCGGTATCCTGGAATGGAGCACGGCGCTCATTCCTGTCTCCGGAAAAGCTGTGGCTGTACGGTATATCTGCATTGGCCTGTCAGGCCATCTTACCGTCAGGCTGTTAGGCTCCATCTGTCTCCAGCTGAGGCTGCCTTTACTTCCATAAACACGAAGTGAAAGGTTATTCTCCTCGCCCAGGGCTATCTGACTGGCAAGCAGCGTTCCGCTTACATCATTTTCAAACCTCAGAAAGACACTGCCATCATCATCAAGCTTCCTGCCCGTGACTATTGAGTGAAGATCAGCAGAGAGACTTACAACCTCCAGCCCCGAAACATATTCAGCAAGGTTGAATGCATGGGTGCCAATGTCAGCCATTGCGCCCGCTATTCCTGCACGATCCGGATCAGCGCGCCACTCAGCCTGTCTGTTACCGGTGGTCTCAACAGGGGAGGAGAGCCACCCCTGGAAATACTCAACAGCTATTTTCCTGATTTCACCCAGCTCGCCGGAAAGCACCAATTCCCTGGCACATTTGACCATCGGGTATCCAGTGTAATTGTGTGTCAGGCAGAAGAGCCTGCCTGTTCGCTGAACAGTGTCATAAAGGTCTATTGCCTCTGCAACGCTCATGCAGAGTGGCTTGTCGCATAAAATGCTGAAGCCGGCTTCGAGAGCCATCCTTGCCGGTCCGTAGTGAAGATGATTGGGAGTCACAATTGCTATAAAATGAGGCTTCTTATCATCAGGTAATGACTTTTCATTTCTGATCATTTCCTGCCAGCTCCCATAGATCCTTGCACTCTCAAGACCCTCGAGCTTGCCGGTGGTTTCAGACACTGCGGGATCACTGCTGAAGGCTCCGCAAACCACCTCTATCATCCCATCAAGACGTGCAGCCATCCGATGCACCGGTCCGATAAAGGAACCTTCACCGCCACCTATCATTCCCATCCTGATTTTCATAGATTACTCTTTTACTGTTTCCTCTTTATTCCCAGTGGTCATAATCATTTTGTCAAGGCAAAATTTCTCTACAGCTTCCATTATCTCTGCTGATCCTTCTCTGTAATATGTCCCCAGCCGTACGGTTGTCACTTTGCCTTTGGTGAGGCAAAAGTCAATGGCAAGAGGTTTGAACTTTACCTCTTTCAGGGCATCAGGTTCAAGAGTAACAGCAGGAAGGTAGGCCTTATGCTTTAGTATTATGTATTCACTGCCTATGATGATGTAACGTGAAACCGCACCTGTACCTGAAAGTATCTCCCATATTCCGAAGAATGCCAGAAAGGCAATTGCCAGCCAGGCACTGACTGAAGAGGGCTTGTCATGAAGGCTCATTGCAAACCAGATTGCTACGGCGATACAGAGCAGCCCGAAAACTGATTCCGAAACTTTTGAGATTTTATTCCTTTCCACAATCTCGAGGCTGAATTTCTGTCCGCTCATGGTATCAATTTTATGCAATTTACCCATTTTTGGCCTAATTTAACAGTTAAAAGAATAATGCAGTCTTCATTTCATTTTCCGTTCTAATTATATATTTTTAGGGTCTCTATAAGAACTTTAACCATCTGAAAAATGAAAGAGGAAACAAAAAGATTTACCAGGCGCTCATTTGTTGGCACTACCGGTGCCGCTATTGCAGGCCTGACTATTTTGCCCAGCAACGTTGTCAGTGGATTGGGTTACAGGGCTCCAAGTGACAAGCTTAACATTGCCGGAATTGGAATAGGAGGAGTTGGTGCTACCAACCTGAGGAATGTTGCCGGATCTGAGAATATTGTTGCTCTCTGTGATGTAGACTGGGGGTCCTCTAAAAGAGTCTTTGAGGCATATCCTGCTGCAAAGAAATTCTGGGATTTCAGAAAAATGTACGATGAAATGGGCAAGTCAATTGATGCAGTCATTATTGCTACGGCTGATCATACCCATGCATTGGCTGCTTCACAGGGGATGACAATGGGTAAACACATTTACCTGCAGAAACCCCTTACGCATACGGTCTATGAATCGAGATTGCTGACAAAGCTTGCTGTCAAGCATAAAGTTGCCACACAGATGGGCAACCAGGGTGCTTCCGGAGAAGGTATAAACCTCATCATGGAATGGTTGCAGGCCGGGGAGATAGGGGAAGTAAAAAAAGTGGATGCATTCACTGACAGGCCGATATGGCCGCAGGGATTAAACAGGCCGGCCAAGGGTGAATGGGTGCCTGAAACACTTAACTGGGATCTCTTTATCGGACCGGCACCAATGAGGCCTTTCCACAGTTTATACACCCCGTGGAACTGGAGAGGCTGGTGGGACTTTGGCACCGGGGCACTGGGAGATATGGCATGTCATATCCTGCATCCGGTTTTCAAAGGTCTTAAACTGCAGTATCCGACAAGGGTAGAGGGGACATCAACCCTTCTCCTCGCTGATTGTGCTCCTAATGCCGAGGTAGTCAGGATGGTATTCCCGGAAAGAGCAGCACCAAAAGGATCAAAAATGAAATATCCGCAGGTTGAAGTGAACTGGAGTGACGGTGGCATATTACCGATGAAGCCTGAAGGATGGCCAGACGGAAAAGCATATGACCCCGATGGCGGAGCAATATTCTACGGCACCAGGGACGTTCTTATCTGCGGATGCTACGGAAGAGACCCATGGCTGCTCTCAGGTCGCGTTCCAAATACCCCGAAGACAGAAAGACGTGTGGAGGTAAGTCATGAAATGGATTGGGTGCGCGCTTGCAAGGAGTCTCCCGAGTCAAGACTGATGACAAAATCAGACTTCTCAGAAGCAGGACCGTTCAATGAAATGGTTGTTATGGGAGTTATGGCTGTCAGACTTCAGGGTCTTAATAAAACCCTCACCTGGGATGGCGACAAGATGGAATTTACCAATATTAATGATACTGATTCCATTAAGATCTGCCTTGAAGATCACTTCAGCATCAATGACGGACACCCGACCTTCGACAGCAAATACACTGATCCTATTAATGCCAGGCAATTCTCCAGGGAGATGATCAGACATAACTATCGTGAGGGTTGGAGTCTGCCGGAAATGCCTGTTTAATACTATATCTGTCAAATAACAGTTCTAATAAATAATAAATCTTAAATCAATATTTTATGAAAGCAGTAAACTTAATTCTTTCCATGGTTCTTGCAGTTACTCTGGCATCATGCGGGTCAGGCAAAGAAAAGAAGGCCGGTGCCACTGAGAAAAAGGCTGAGGCAGAAGTATGGACTTCTCTTTTTGACGGTTCCTCAACTGCCGGATGGCGTAACTATAACAAGGCTACTTTCCCGGAGCAGGGCTGGGAAATTACTGATGGCACCCTGCATTGCCTGGGATCGGGCAAGGGTGAAGCCGGCGGTGACGGCGATGACATTATCTATGACAAAAAGTTCACCAATTTTCATCTGAAACTTGAGTGGAAAATTTCCGAGGGAGGCAACAGCGGTATTTTCTACCTGGTTCAGGAAGGTCCTGAATACCCAGACCCATGGAAAACCGCTCCGGAGATGCAGGTACTTGATAACGAGAGGCACCCTGACGCTGAGGCAGGCAAGGATGGAAACCGCAAGGCAGGGTCACTTTACGACCTGATACCAGCTGTTCCACAGAATGCCAAACCGGCAGGAGAATGGAACACAGCAGAGATCAAAGTCTATAAGGGTTCAGTATGGCATATTCAGAACGGTGAGACTGTTCTTGAATATCATCTCTGGACACCTGAATGGAATGAACTCGTTGCTGGCAGCAAATTCCCGGATGAGAATCCTAATTGGGCTAATGTTGCTGCTGAAGGCTTCGTCGGGCTTCAGGACCACGGTGACGATGTCTGGTACAGAAACATCCAGATTCGCGAACTATAGTCCTCTTGCATAATAAAATAAGGGCGCTTCTCATCTTTGAGGGGCGCCCTTATTATTTGCGATTTGCGATTTGCGATTTGCGATTTAAGACTTTATGGACTTTCGACTTTCGACTTTCGACTTTATGGACTTTACAGACTTTATGGACTTTCGACTTTTATGACCAAAGCAGAGCGATTACTTATTATAGGAGGAACGGGCAGGGATTCGGGGAAGAGTACCCTGGCGGCTCATCTTATCTCGAGGTTTGCTGACCGCGGTGTCATCGGTATTAAAATTACTCCGCATGATCATCCTGACGTTTCAGGACTTACACTAATCAATGGCAATGACATCTTTCAGGTTTATGAAGAAAAAAACCTGGCATCGGATAAAGACAGTGCACGAATGCTGAAAGCCGGGGCACTGAAAGTCTTTCTGATTGTATCACCGGAGTCATATCTCGGAGAGGCATTCTCCTTCCTGCAGCCTTTTATAATACCAGGTGCACCGGTAATCTGTGAATCTCCTGCCCTGCGCCGCTATGTTGAACCTGACCTGTTTATTCTGATGATGCATACTCCCGGAAACAGTGTGAAAAGAAAAAATATAGATGATCTCATCGGACTCTCAGATCTGAATTTATCCTTTAATGAC
>JAQBHM010000209.1:0-3961 GCA_032127795.1 Bacteroidales bacterium
GTAATTATCAATGATATATTGCTTGATGCGGTTTGATCTGCTTATGAAGTTCTTTTTCTGGATATCCTTAAACCATGGATCCTTCAGCCATTTCCATATAACCGGAGACATAATATCAGCGATGACCAGCGGATAAAAAAGATCAGGGAAAATAAAAATCTCCATGTCGGAGAGCGTATAGGCAGAAGAGTATTTTTCTAATGTTTTTTTATCGGAGAAGTCTGGATTGTAAGGAAAGGTCATCATAGGTCTTTTTGACTAAACATAAACCCGGAGATATTGTTTTCAGACTGACGATATATATCAGAATACCTCAATTGAAGAGAAGAAGAAGTTTGCTTCCCTTGAAGCATTCTCCTTTGAATCGGAGCCGTGAACTGCGTTCATCTGCATGCTTACTGCAAATTCTGCTCTTATAGTCCCTTTCTCCGCCTTTGCCGGGTCAGTATTGCCTATCAGTTTACGGAACTCCTCCACGGCATTATCATGTTTGAGAACCATAACCACCACCGGTCCGGAAGTCATGAACTCCACGAGGCTCTGATAGAAGCTGCGTTCACGGTGAACGGAATAGAATTCTTCAGCCTGGTATCGTGTAAGGCGGATCATCTTGATGGCGGCAATCTCAAAACCGGCTTCATTTATCATTGAGAGGATGGGCCCGATCTTACCGGTTCTGACAGCATTGGGCTTGATGATTGAAAAGGTATAATCCAAGAACATATTACTTGTACTTAATGGTTTCGGAGACCTGATTTTTGTAACCCTGGTTTTTTAATTAACTTTGTCGCCCTTAAAATATGCTAAAAGTGACAGACCTCGGTAAATATACAAAAGAATTGAAGAAGCTCATCTTCGGAGCCGATCATATTCTTCTTATCTGCCATATCAACCCTGATGGCGATGCGGCAGGCTCAATGCTTGCCCTGAGACGCTGGATAATGTCGCATGGTAAGAGTGCGGAAATGATTTCGCCCAACTCCCTTCAGAAGTTTCTTATGTGGATTAGGGATGCTGATCAAATAGTCGACTTCCATCACAATGTCGAAAAAGGAACGACAATGATCCGGGAGGCGGACCTGATAATAATGGTTGATTTCAATTCACCTTCCAGGCTGGGTAAGGCGGAGGAGCTTGTCCTTTCATCTGAAGCGGCGAAGGTGATGATAGATCATCATCCGGAACCGGCAGATATTGCCAGGCTCATAATTTCAGACACCAGCATGAGCTCCACTTCTGAACTTATCTACACACTGGTAAACGAAATGGAGGAGGGAGAGTTTTCCGACCCTGACTTTATCGAGGCAATTTATGTCGGTATTGTCACTGACACCGGGAATTTTGAACACGGGCTCTACAGCGGTGATACCATGCGTACTGTAGGCCACCTGCTCGATAAAGGGGTTGACAAGGATAAGATCCTGAACCGGATTTTCAGTAACTTCTCTGCAGACCGAATGAGACTGAAGGGATTTGCACTTCATTCAAGGACAATAGTTCATCCGGAACTGCATACTGCATATATATGGCTCACCAAGGAAGACCTTGAGGCATACAGTCATGCCAAGGGAGATACGGAGGGTTTTGCCAACCTGCTGCTGGGAATAAACGGTATAGTTCTGTCAGTCCTCTTTGTTGAACGCAGCGGTTTTGTTAAAATGTCACTCAGATCAAAGGGAAGCTTCAATGCCAATGCCCTTTCCCGTAAGTGCTTCAACGGCGGAGGCCACCGTAATGCTGCCGGCGGAGAGATGAAGGGAACAATAAAAGAGGTTCTCACCCATTTTGAACACGTACTGCCTTCATTCAAGCCTGAACTCAAGGCGGCAGCATTAGAACTGGTAAAATGATACGGATTGTTATATCGTCTTTGATGATCATGATCTTTCTTTCAGGATGCCTTAACAAACCTGACAAAAGAAGCACCGAAGCATTGGACAAGGAGAGTGAACTTATTGAATACAACAAGTCTCTCATATCAAAAGACCGTACCCTGATAACTGAATTTGCTGAAGAAACAGGATTGGCTGTCAGAGAAACATCTACCGGACTCTGGTATCTCGAGACCAAAGGTGGAGAGGGCCCTGAGATCAAATTGAGTGATAATGTAAAATTCGATTTTGAATGTACACTTCTCAGCGGTGTCAGATGCTACAGCGGTACAACTTCACTTATGGTAGGTTATGCCGATGCTCCAAGCGGAGTGACGGAAGGACTTCAGATGATGAGACCGGGAAGCGAGTTCCTTTTCATTATTCCACCCTACCTGGCATACGGGCTGACGGGTGACGGGAACAAGATTCCCGGAAGGTCGATATTGATTTATAAGATACGGATTAAAGAGGTAGTTTAAAATTGGAACAATATTTGCTGTAAAATGCCAAACTATATAATGAACATGAAAAAGACAATAATACCTGTAGTTGCGATTACTTTGATTCTGGCAGCTGTTGCATGTAACCCTTCGAAGAAATATGAAGAGGAGGAGAGGAGTCAGATTGAAGCATTCATTGCATCACACAATATAACCGCCGAACCTGATGCCAATGGCCTGTACTATATTGAAATCACGCCGGGCACGGGAGAAAAAGCCGAAGTTGGTGATTCCATGGCAGTTTATTACGTAGGCAAATTCCTTAACGGTAATGAGTTTGACTCTAACCTTGAAGAAGATACACCTTTCAGATTCCGGCTGGGAACAGTAGGGCTGATCGATGGCTGGAATATCGGCCTGAAATATATGAAAAGCGGAACCAAGGCTCAAATGCTTATACCCTCAAGCCTTGCATACGGAACCATGGGTTACGGCTATTATGACAACTACGGAAGATATATTACCGTCATACCCGGTTATTCACCCCTGTTCTTCGAGGTCGAGATGGTTGAACTGATTAAGGCCGGGAAATAATTATCTTATCACCTGTCAGTGATATCTTTTCCAGAGCTTCACGAAAAGCCTTCCACTCATTTTCCATAAAGGCATTTATTAGCGTTTCCGCTTCTGTGAGAGCTGCCTCTGCATCTTTCATACTCTTCTCTTCCTGTTGTGAGAGGGGCCCTGTTGCCATCAGGATACCTCTGTAACCGTTGATACGCTGAAGCAGTCCATCAGGTCTTTTGTTCAAGGCCCTTTCAATGGTATTAATAGCTTCTTTTACAGTCTTTTGTGCGTCAGAAACAACATCTGCGAAGAGGGGCTGATCTTTTATTAGTCTTTCGCACTTCGCAACCTGTTCCTTCATGTCCCTGAGTTTTTCAAGCTTTGTATTAAACTCCGTGATACCTGATGAGAAAGCCTCAGCTCTCAACTGGTTTATTCGTACGGCCTCAAAGTCCTGTGCCGGCAGTCTTGGGTCAGGCTTTATGGTAACTGATGTTTCAGCAACATTCTCACCGTTGCTGATTATCACCTTGTATGTCCCGGGAACAGCTATCCCACCAATGTTTCTGAAGTACCTGGCGCGTGGATTTTCATCCTGATCCTGCAAGCCGGCCTGAGGAAGTGCATTCCTGTCAAACCTCCAGATTACCCTGTTAAATCCTTTTGCGGCATCGGCATCGAAGGTTTTGACAATTTTGCCGTCATTATCAGTGATTTTCAGTTTCACTTTTCCCAGACCATCGGATGCAAAGAATGATATCATGGCTCCGGGCTGACGGTTCTCACCCCTGAACATGGCATCTCCG
The DNA here is from genome assembly GCA_032127795.1 of Bacteroidales bacterium. Taxonomy (GTDB): domain Bacteria; phylum Bacteroidota; class Bacteroidia; order Bacteroidales; family VadinHA17; genus SR-FBR-E99. The sequence continues at coordinate 3,688 of JAQBHM010000209.1, forward strand.
TAGAAATAATAGCCGGGGAGATTTTTTGTTGAAGCCATTACTGCCTCAGGTGTATCAAAAGCAGTGAGCTTACTGTCAAGAAGTATGACACCCTCTTTTGCAAGTCTTCTTAGAGGCCTGATATCGTCCAGAACCCATAATGCCCGGCCGAAATTATTCTCACATGTTCCCATAGTTTGCGCAGCAAGAATCTAGAAATTGTGAAAGCAATTCCCTGGGGCCAAACATATTCTCAAATTTTAGCAAAGTTTGAACAAGAAAACCCTTTCCTGGG
>JAQBHM010000210.1:0-5835 GCA_032127795.1 Bacteroidales bacterium
CGCACGAGGGCGGTCTTCTCATTGTCTATTCTCTCGAGAAGCTCCTGGTTACTTAATTCTCTTATCTCTGAACTCTTCATCACTGTGGTTTATTATTCCATAACGTAATCACGTCGTACCACAAACTTTGTAGGTACGGGAAGTTTCTGTGCCCCAAGACGGAGTGCTTCTTTGGCTACTGCAAAAGGAACACCTTCAGCCTCAAGCAGTATCCTTCCGGGTGTAACGGGCACCACAAATCCTTCCGGTGCACCTTTACCTTTACCCATACGTACCTCAGCAGGTTTCTTGGTTATTGGTTTGTCAGGAAATACACGTATCCAGAGCTGTCCTTCACGTTTCATGTGACGGGTGACAGCCTGACGTGCAGCTTCTATCTGCCGTCCTGTGATCCATGCCTCTGCAAGAACCTTGATGCCAAATGACCCGAATGCCAGCTGGTTTCCCCTCTGGGCATTGCCTTTCATCTTGCCCTTCTGGCTCCTCCTGAATTTGGTCTTCTTAGGTTGTAACATCACTCAATTATATTATATTGTTATATACTAGCGGGATTCTCTTTTACCACCACCTTTTCTCTTGTAATTGCCGGCAGGGGCCTTGCTGCCCTTGGGCGACTTGGCACCCAGGTTGGGGCTGAGATCACGTTTGCCGTAAACTTCACCGTTGCATATCCATACCTTGATACCTATAAGACCTACTTTCGTAAGAGCCTCAGAAAGGGCATAGTCAATATCTGCACGGAAGGTATGTAATGGAATTCTTCCATCCTTATAAGTCTCGCTTCTTGCCATTTCAGCACCACCAAGTCTTCCTGATATCACTACTTTGATACCTTCGGCACCCATGCGCATGGTTGATGCTATTGACATCTTGATAGCGCGGCGGTATGAAATTTTCCCTTCAACCTGTCGGGCAATATTACTCCCTACAATAGCAGCATCAAGCTCGGGACGTTTCACCTCGTAGATGTTTATCTGAACCTCTTTCTTGGTGATCTTCTTAAGCTCCTCCTTGAGTTTGTCAACTTCCTGTCCGCCCTTGCCAATTATAATACCGGGTCTTGCTGTGTTAACAGTGACTGTAATGAGCTTCAGCGTGCGCTCGATGATAATCTTTGACAAACTTGCCTTTGCAAGCCTGGCATTGAGGTATTCCCTGATCCGGGTATCCTCAACGAGTTTGCTTGAGAAGTCACTTCCACCGTACCAGTTAGAATCCCAGCCTCTGATGATTCCTACTCTGTTGCTAATCGGATTTACTTTCTGTCCCATTGTTTACTTTGAAATGTTTTCGACTTCCTGATTCCTGCTTCCCAGCACGAGTGTAACATGATTTGATCTCTTGCGGATACGGTATGCCCTTCCCTGGGGAGCGGGCTGTATCCTTCTCAGTATACGGCCACCGTCAACATGCACCTCTTTTACATAGAGGTTGCTGTCTTCAAGCCGTAGACCTTCATTCTTGGCCTGCCAGTTTGCTATAGCTGATAGCAGCAGTTTCTCAACCCTGCGTGAAGCTTCCTTTGTGCTGAACTTAAGTATGTCAAGAGCTTTGTTAACCTCCTGGCCTCTTATGAGCTCAGTTACCAGTCTCATCTTGCGTGGTGAAGTGGGGACGTTCCGTAAAACGGCCTGAGTCCTCTCTTTCGCAGCTTCCTTCCTGATACCGGCACTTATTCTTTTTCTTGCACCCATCTCTGATTTTTTTTCAGTTATATAAGATACTTACGTTACTTCTGTCTTCCACCATGACCGCGGAAGGTACGGGTAGGCGCAAATTCACCCAGCTTATGACCAACCATGTTCTCAGTAACGTAAACAGGTATGAACTTATTTCCGTTGTGTACAGCAACAGTATGACCTACAAAGTCAGGAGAGATAACTGATCTCCTTGACCATGTCTTGATCACTGTCTTCTTTCCGCTGTCATTCATCGAGCCAACCTTCTTGTCGAGACTCAGGTCAATGAACGGGCCCTATTTAAGAGATCTACTCATCGTATCAGTTATTTTTTCCTTCTTTCAATGATATGCTTGTTTGAGTATTTGGTCTCGCTTCTGGTCTTGTAACCTTTTGCCGGTAACCCTTTACGTGATCTCGGAAGACCTCCTGAAGCCCTTCCTTCACCACCACCCATGGGGTGATCAACAGGGTTCATGGCAACACCTCTGGTGCGCGGTCTGCGTCCTTTCCAGCGTGAACGACCGGCTTTTCCGGATCTTTCAAGACTGTGGTCAGGATTGGAGACAACGCCAATAGTGGCCCTGCATGTTGTAAGAACCATCCTTGTCTCACCTGAAGGGAGCTTGATGATTGCATACTTGCCGTCTCTCGCTGCCAGCTGGGCATATGTCCCTGCACTGCGTGCCAGAGCAGCACCCTTGCCGGGCTTGAGCTCTATATTATGTATGATGGTTCCGAGAGGAATATTCTCAAGGAACAGCGCGTTGCCTATCTCAGGACTGGCTGTCTTTCCCGACTGCAGAGTCTGTCCTACCTTCAGTCCGTGGGGAGCAATGATATAGCTCTTTACGCCGTCAGTATAGGTTATCAGTGCGATCCTGGCCGAACGGTTGGGATCATACTCAACAGAGGTGACTGTGGCCGAAACCTCATCCTTGGTCCTCTGAAAATCAATGACACGGTACATCTTCTTGTGGCCGCCGCCAATATACCTCATGGTCCTTCTGCCATCAACGTTCCTTCCTCCTGTCTTGCTCAGCGGCGCGAGTAAGGACTTCTCAGGCGTATCGCGGGTGATCTCCTCGAAGGAGCTCGCGATCTTATGTCTCTGACCTGGTGTTACAGGCTTGATCTTTCTAACTGCCATATTCTGTTAAATGTTGCTGTAAAAATCTATTGTCTCACCTTTGGCGAGGGTAACGACAGCCTTCTTTGTTGCAGCTGTACGGCCTGTCATAATGCCTGACTTCGTGTAACGCGTCTTGGTCTTGCCACCATAGTTAATGGTATTTACAGACTCAACCTTCACGCCGTAAAGCTCCTCAACTGCCTTTCTGATCTCCAGTTTATTGGCTTTGCGCGCAACCAGAAAACCATACCTGTTGAATTTCTCACCCAGGCTGGTCATCTTTTCGGTTACTATTGGCTTAATTAAAATTTCCATCACTCTGACTTTACTAGTTTTCAAAAGTTGACTGCAAAACATCAACTGCGCTCTCTACCAATACAAGAGTTGTTGCCTTCATAATGTTGTAAGTGTTTAAATCACTGATAGTTACAACTTCAACTCCTTGTAAATTTCGAGATGACAAATATATATTTTTATTTTGTTCCGGTAAAACAAAAAGTGATTTTTTATTCATTATACTGAGGTTTGCGCCAACTTCAGTCATTCTTGAAGTCTTGGGAGCCTCAAATGAAAAATCTTCCAGAACAATGATTCTGTTTTCTTTGGCTTTATATGAAAGAGCTGATTTTCTTGCCAGCTGCTTTACTTTTTTATTAAGCTTGAAGCCGTAAAATCTGGGTCTGGGGCCAAAGATACGGCCGCCGCCACGAAACTCCGGATTCTTTATGCTGCCGAAACGTGCAGTGCCGGTGCCTTTCTGCTTCTTTATCTTGCGGGTGCTTCCTGAAACCTCAGCGCGTTCCTTGGCCTTGTGGGTACCCTGCCTCTGGTTGGCAAGATACTGCTTGGTGTCAAGGTAAATGGCATGATCATTAGGCTCAATGCCAAAGATGGTATCATTAAGATTCACCTTTCTTCCGGTCTCTTTGCCTTCTATGTTTACTACTGCTACTTCCATTACTTTGTAATTATTATGTAACCACCTTTGGGACCTGGAACGGAGCCCTTAACAAGAATGAGGTTTGATTCAGCCAGTATTCTTACCACTCTGAGTTCTGTCATCACCTGATTACCTCCCATGCGGCCTGCCATGCGCATCCCGGGCATAACCCTCGATGGCCATGATGAAGCACCCACTGATCCGGGAGCCCTAAGCCTGTCATGCTGACCGTGAGTGCTGCCACCCACGCCGCTAAAACCGTGACGCTTGACAACGCCCTGGAAGCCTTTTCCTTTGCTCCAGCCTCTGATATCAACAAATGTGTCATCATTGAAAAGATCCACCTTGATGATATCGCCAAGCTTATATTCCTCTTCACTGAATCCTGTGAATTCAGCTATTTTTCTCATGGGTTTTGAGTTGGCTTTCTTGAAATGCCCCATCTCTGCCTTATTGCTTGATTTCTCCTTCTTGTCGTCAAAACTAAGCTGAAATGCCTCGTACCCGTCTTTTTCCTTTGTTTTCACCTGCGTAACAACGCAAGGGCCGGCTTCTATTACCGTGCATGGAATATTCTTTCCCTTTTCATCGAAAATGGAAGTCATCCCTACTTTTTTACCTATTAATCCCTGCATAATTCAGTACTTTACCGGTTTCACACTTTGATTTCTACTTCAACTCCGCTGGGCAGTTCAAGCTTCATAAGAGCATCAATGGTCTTTGGAGTTGAACTGTAAATATCAAGCAGACGCTTGTATGATGAAAGTTCAAACTGTTCTCTCGACTTCTTATTGACGAATGTTGCACGGAGGACCGTATAGATCTTCTTATGGGTGGGCAGCGGAATAGGTCCGCTGACTACTGCACCCGTTGATTTCACAGTCTTGACGATCTTCTCTGCCGATTTGTCGACGAGATTATGATCGTAAGATTTGAGTTTGATGCGGATTTTCTGACTCATCTTTAAAGATTTTTTCCTTTTGTTACTTCAATGATTTTCTTCGACAATTCTGCAGGCACCTCGTCATAATGGGAGAACTCCATGGTTGAAGTGGCTCTCCCCGAGGTAAGGGTACGAAGTACTGTAACGTATCCGAAGTTTTCTGCCAGAGGTACTTTTGCTTTAATTACCCTTGCACCTGCTTTCGATTCCATACCTTCAACCTTGCCTCTGCGCTTGTTAAAGTCGCCAACGACATCACCCACATATTCTTCAGGGGTAACGACTTCGGCAGACATGATTGGTTCGAGCAGCACAGGCTGGCACTTTGACGCCGCATGGCGGAAGGCCTGTCTTGCACAAATCTCGAATGCCAGCGCATCTGAGTCAACTGAATGGTACGAACCGTCTTTGAGGACAACTTTAAGGCTTTCAAGGGGATACCCTGCAAGAGGTCCGTTCAGCATTGCCTCACGGAACCCTTTTTCAATGGCCGGGATAAACTCCTTGGGCACGTTGCCTCCCCTGATCTCATTCACAAATGTAAGTCCCGGAACATCATCATCGGCAGGCATAAGTTCCACGGATATGTCCGCGAATTTACCCTTGCCGCCTGTCTGTTTCTTGAAGACCTCCCTGTGATTGTAAGATGCAGTGACAGCCTCTTTGTATGCTACCTGGGGCCTCCCCTGGTTGCATTCAACCTTGAACTCTCTCTTCAGACGGTCAATAAGTATTTCCAGGTGTAGCTCACCCATGCCGCTGATCACTGTCTGTCCGCTGTCAGGATCGGTTTTGACCCTGAATGTAGGATCTTCCTCGGAAAGTTTCCCGAGTGCAACCCCCAGTTTATCGACATCTGCCTGTGTCCTGGGTTCAATGGCGATCCCGATTACCGGTTCGGGGAATACCATTGATTCAAGAATTATAGGCTTGTGAATGGCACATAGCGTATCACCTGTTTTAAGATCTTTGAACCCCACACCTGCACAAATGTCTCCGGCAGATACTGATTCAACGGGATTCTGCTTGTTTGCATGCATCTGGAAGAGACGGTTTATCCTCTCCCTCTTGCCAGTACGTATATTAAGAACGGTGTCTCCGGCATTGAGTGTGCCTGAATAGACTCTCATAAAGACAAGTC
>JAQBHM010000211.1:0-3901 GCA_032127795.1 Bacteroidales bacterium
GTTTGAAAATTTCGGTGCCAAAGCACTGGAGTTCAGGCTGGATGATTTTAAAGGCACCTTCAAATCCCTCGGCATCTCTCCTGACCGTAAGAAGGTCACAGGCATCAGGGCAGCAATAATAAGGGAGAAGGGAGTGAACGGCGACCGCGAGATGGCATATGCGCTCTGGCTGGCCGGATTCGACGTCAAGGATGTGCATATGACTGACCTGATAAGCGGCCGGGAGACCCTCCGGGATGTGTCTATGATAGTGTTTGTGGGCGGATTTTCAAACTCAGATGTTCTCGGATCAGCCAAAGGCTGGGCAGGAGCATTCAGGTACAATGAAAAAGCCCGCAAGGCACTGGAGCTGTTCTACAAACGTGATGACACCCTCTCTCTTGGCGTATGTAACGGATGCCAGCTGATGGCGGAACTGGGCCTTATCATGCCTGAACATGAAGAGATGCCGCGGCTTGATCGTAACGCTTCCGGTAAATTCGAGTCTGACTTCCTGGGAGTTGACATTAAGCCCAACACCTCTGTAATGCTTTCCAACCTTTCAGGCACAGCACTTGGCATATGGGTGGCACATGGCGAAGGGCGTTTTGTATTCCCCTATCCTGAAGAGAAATATAATATTGTACTGAAATATAACCACAGTACCTATCCGGCCAATCCTAACGGATCTATGTACGATGCTGCAGGCATCTGCTCCTCTGATGGCAGGCATCTTGTCATGATGCCCCACCTTGAGAGAGCATACTTCCCCTGGCAATGCGCCTGGTACCCGGAAGAGAGGCGTCATGATGAGGTAACACCATGGATACAAGCCTTTGTGAATGCCCGCAAATGGGTGGAAGGAAAAATCAGTTCACTTTCGGTTTGAATATGAGTGAATTGATAAGTGTATGCTCATCAATACTCACCTTTGAAGGGTCAGAAGAATGTGGCACAACCCTGTCACTGATGACCTGTATCTGATATTCACCGGGCTTACTGAAGAATACTGAGCCCATGTGTGAGTCTGCCCTGAACCAGGGCGACTTTATGTTCTTGTCATCAATGATGATCTCATCTCCTATCGGCTTCTTCTCAAGCCGCGTATCTCCTGCCGTTATAGTCACATTGTCTGCAAACAGTAAATGTGATGTGTCACATGTAATACTTGAGAGCCACACATCGTACCTTCCGGGCTCTTTCACCTCGAAATTCCATTCTGCAGTATTGTACTGCGGATTGGAATCAACCTGTATAAGGTCTGCATTTTCTATCAGGAATGTTACTCCTCCATCCCGACCGGTTATCCTGTCATTATTACCGGCTATTTTGGACTCATTTGCTCCCTTGTTATTGTTGCATGAAACCAGTGCTGTCATGCCAATAAGGAGAATTACTCCTGTCTTTCTCACAAAATCTTTCATACTTCAGGTAAAAAATTATATCTCTTATATAACGTCAAAAATCATTCCATAGTATTCTGGAGCCCTTTGACGGTTGCAAAAGTAAAGCAAATACAACTCAGGTAAATATCAGAATGTCTGAGTATTTAACCTCGGGCAAAAAGTTTTCAACTTTCTACAACTTTCTGGAGAACTCGTTTTTTTGCAGTTTTGACTGGCAATGCAGCCCTGGGAAGAGCCTCAGCAACCAGTTCAGCAATATCTGTTACTGCTGTCTTTGTTGCCTGGCTGAAGGTTTTCTTGCAGAGAGGGCAGGCGGTTATAAGGGCATCAGGAGTGCCAGAGGTAAGTATTGATGCAGCATCTTCAGCAATGGCGGACCGTTTTGCCGGTGAAAGGGGCATATTGGCCAGGCTTCCTCCGCAACACAGTGCCATCTCCTCTTCCTGCCTGACAGACTGCAATTCAGCTACATATCCTATTACAGCCCTGGGTTCTTCATAGATCCCGGAGCCCCTGCCAAGGTCGCAGGGATCATGATATACAACCTTCTTATGAAGGTATCCCAGTCTGAGTGAGCCCTCTTCGATCAGAAGGTTGATGAACTGAGAGTGATGCATCACCACGGCATCAAGGTAGTAACTCTCATTAAAGACCTTATAGCATATGGGGCATGAGGTAACAAGGATCTTTGCGCCTGACTTCCATATTATATCAGAGTTGTGATTTATAAGCTCCCTTGCTTCCTTGTCTCTTCCCGCCATCATCAGAGGCCTGCCGCAGCATACACCGCCTGTCTCGTCCATAAAATGATAGTTGACTCCCGCGCTCTCCATTATCTTTTTCATTGCCACAATAACTGATGGAGTGAGGTGGGTCATACACCCGGCAAAGAAAAGCACATCAGCCTTCACAGGCCTCAAATGACTGAGATAACTATATGACTGAGTGACTTCTTTCTCATTAAGAACCTTCTCCTTCCGGAGTGCATATCTCGCAGAGAATTTCACCGGGGCTTCAACTCTTCTCTCCTGACGTCTCTGTATCAGGCGCAGGGGCCCCAGCTCAATGCCAACAGGGCATACCTCTTCACACCGTCCGCACATCAGGCAGTTCATGGTTATATCTGCTATGTCCCTGCCGTCACGAAGACCCTTGATGAAATAAGTTGACTGAATATCATTTATTCCTGCTGCATAGCTCATCTGACATGTGCTGATGCAGATGCCGCATGATGAACAGGCATGAACCTGCACCTCGGCATATGATGAGTCCTTATCACCCGTTCTTATGCCCGAGTTGCGCATAAAAATCAGGAACAGCTCTACAGGAATGTGGAAATATCGTGTGGCTGGCATAAGGAAGAAAAATGTCCCGAGTGAAAGAGAATAGAGCCACCAGAAGTACGGTGCTGTCTCTGCCGCCGGGAAGACCGTTGCCAAAGCTGCCCCAAGGTTACCGGTGAGGAAACTGCCTGTACCGTGAGCTCCGCAGGTGAAGCTCTCCGCCAGGAGCCTCGAGGGGAAAATAAGCCACAGGCTTAAAAGTGCAATACGGTCTGTCCATGTGTGCCTGGTGGTCTTCTTCATCCCTACAGTCCCAGGTATGAAACGTTTGATAATAGCAAGCAGTAAGCCAGAGAGGATGAATGCGAGGAGAAAGTCCATCCAAAACCCGAAGATCTTTGCCAGTCCTGCTTCACCGTGGTCAGGATTGAAAAAACGGAAGAAGATAGCCTGTGCCGGCGGGTTAAGATGCTTCTCTCCAAAGAAATCTGCCTCGATGGTTCCGAATACTATCAGCAGAAACCACCCGAAGGCAAGACTCATGTGCATATAACCCAGAACCGGGTGATTTTTGAAGATCCTCCTGTGCAGGAGGCTCTCTTTAAATATTTCTCTGATGCTCTGCATGAAGGGTATGCCGAAAAAGCCCCGCTGAAGTCTCAGCTTGTCTGTACGTGACAGATCGCGGAACCAGGCCACGCTTCTGATCACGCTGTATATCAGGATAAAATACAGCCCCAGGTTAAAAGGTATGACAAAGAGTTCAGAGTTCATTCCTGTCGTATTTTTTTATTGCCTCAACGGCCATTGCCACCACATTGCGCGTGTTCACCCCCCGGGGGCATACCAGCTGACACTTTCCGCAGAGCATGCACCTTGACACTTCCTCTCGCAGAGGAGCTATCTCTCCCCTGCGGATAAGAGTGTTCATCCTTCTGAGATTAAATGAAGCATGCTGACCAGCAGTACATGTTGCGGTGCATCCGCCACAGGCAAAACATAACCTGAAGGTAGGCTCCCTGTCAGTAATATATTGCCTTACCTTCCTGTCAGTTAAATCATAATTGATCAGCCTGCTCTTGCTTATATTAAATCCAAAACTCTGCATTCTCACCGTGTCATTTTGAGGAGAGATAATTCATGGTCTCGACAGCTGCGGACCTGGCATGCGAAATTGTGTCAGTGATATTCATGGGAGCGGTGCAGGTGCCGGCATAGAATACGCCCTCCATT
>JAQBHM010000212.1:0-3657 GCA_032127795.1 Bacteroidales bacterium
ATACCCGACCGGCCAGGTATGTTGAAAACGGTAATATCGTTGTTCGCGAAGCGCTAACAGACTGCGAATTGCACCAATTTGACAGGGTGGGTACACTGGAGTCATTCAATACTGACGGCTTAAGAACCATTCTATTTACAATGCCCCATATCAGGAACATGAAGGAGAAAACTTTAAGATATCCGGGCCATATTGAATATGTAAGGGTCCTTAAGGAAAGTGGATTTTTCAGCCAAAACAAGTTGGTTGTCAAAGGTGTGACATTCTCTCCTATTGAGGTAACGAGTAAAATCCTGTTCAACGACTGGAAGCTTGGAGAAACTGAAGAGGAGATCACGGTCATGCGTATTACCCTGACAGGAGAAAACCCGGATGGTGAAATAAAGGAAATTGTATACAATCTCTATGATGAATATGATGTCCTTACTCAGACATCCTCCATGGCAAGAACCACAGGGTACACTGCTACAGCCGTTGCAAATATGTTTCTGGAAGGACTCTTCACCGGGAAAGGACTCTTCCCGCCTGAATTGATAGGGAAACACCTCGCGTGTTACAATTTCATCTTCAATTATCTGGAAGAAAGAGGGATACATTATGTAAAAACGGAGAGAACCGTGGAAAAAGATAAAGAGCTCCATTGAGGTCAGGCGAAGATCATGTTTCCGGAAAAGTGATCCTCAAAGTCTCTCCCCGATAATTTTCGCCATTAGTTCCTTTGATAGCCTGACCGGGTTGTTCTTGCTGTCAGCTTCGGTGACTATCAGGGTGACATCCCCGCGTTTCAGACCGTAGCTGCCCAGGCCTGGAAGATTAAGATCATCAGTCATCTTCAGCAGGATATCAATAAAACTGTCAGTATAAAAATCGTCATTCTTTCCCTTTTCTTCGGAAAAGATCTTTCCGAGCGTCGCATATTTTTTCAAAGCCGGATGGTCAGTGTTAATCTTTCGCAGCTCCATGACATTCACCTTATTGACTGCTGCCATAAGAGTCCCGCATATCAGCCCGTGAGGTATACCGAACAAACCTCCTATGGCACCTGCCATGCCGTGCACTGCACCCAGCCCTGCATTTGCCAGTCATATACCTGAAATCAGTGCGGCAAATGACATATCAGCCCTTGCACTAATATCCTCACCATTATTATAACAGGTATAAAGCGAACGTTTTACAGCTTTCAAGCCTTCTGTTGCCAGTGCGTCAGTGAACTCATTCGACCCGGCAGAGAGATAGGCTTCTGTCAGCTGCGTAAAGCAATCCATCCCCGCCGCTGCAGTAATGTCAGGCGGACATCCGGCAGTAAGCCCTGGATCAATAAGTGCAACATCAGGGACAAGATTGTCATGCCTGAGAGACCTCTTGTAACCTGCTGTTCCCACTTTTGTTATCACCGCATTTTTTGTCGCTTCACTTCCTGTACCTGATGTAGTGGGAATAGCTATGAACGGTACTTTGGTGCCCGGATGTTCACGGGTACCAACTACTTCAAGGTACTCCTCCACACTCTCCTTCTTATTTATCATGGCTGAAATTGCCTTGCCGGCATCAATGACACTGCCTCCTCCTATGCTGATCACAACATCAATCTTTTCTTTTCCGTACCTCGCCACTGCTTCATTCACAAGTCCGGGTGAGGGCTCCGTCCTTACCGCAAGATGCTGATAATTAAATTTCTGCATTCCGAAACGTTCGAACAGTGATTCAGCTTGCGGGGTGTCAGTAAAGGATCTCTCTCCTGTCACCAGCAGAACAGACTTGCCGAACCTCTCTGCAATGGCTGTAAGGTCAGTGATCTTTCCGTTGCCAAAATAAATAATCGGCAGACGGGCTAACCGGAATTGATTTACCATCTCCCCCTTCCTGAAGGTTCAATAATATTATATCTCACGCCGTACCTGGTATCAGCCATAAACTCCTGTACAGTATCGCGCCATCTAAGATAATGAGGTGTATTTTTATGATGGAGAACAGCTTCCTCAGTCTCAAAAGCCTCATAGATCATGAAACGGCATGGGTCATCAGCATTCTGCAGAACATCAAACCGCATGTTACCCGGCTCCTCAACAGAACCTTTATGGTTTTCAACCATCGCCTTTATAAAATCCTGAATATTTTCAGATTTCACATTCACGTATACGCATGTTACTATCATAACACCAGTGTTTATTTCAGAGAGACAATTTACAAAAAAAGAGAGAGCTCTGTTTGCCCGGTTCAGTCTCTTTTTTCCGGGCCGGATATTTCCCAATACTTCTAAGCCCTGTTCCTGTTCAGACCGGAATAAAGGAAATCCGGCAAATTTGACATCCGCAATATCACTCAGATTTTTGTAGTGATGATATGCAGCAAGTTAACTTCCTGATCGTCTTTTTTATTGAATATCAAACCTGATTAATACTTCCGGATATGTTTAGAAACTTCATTACAAATGCTATCCGCAATATGAAAAAACAGAGCGGGTATGTGATGCTCAATATGGCTGGCCTTGTCATTGGGATCACCAGTTTTCTGTTTATATCACTGTATGTGATACATGAACTCAGCTATGACAGGTTTCACAGGAACTATGAGAATATCTACAGGCTGAAGGTCATCGGACAGATGGCCGGAGGCGAGCTGGATCAGGCTGTCACAGCTGCCCCTATGGCACAGGCAATGCTTAATGATTATCCTGAGGTGATTGGTGCCGCAAGGGCTACAGGTATGGGCGCGTGGTTGATAGGATATGGTGAGAACAAATTCAATGAAGACAATGTGCTGTTTGTTGATTCCACCTTTTTTGATGTTCTGGACTTCAGGATGATTAAAGGAGACCCGAAGACAGCACTTGTAAGACCAAGGTCAATGGTCATGACAGAAGAATACGCAACAAAATACTTTGGGAATACTGATCCTGTCGGACAAAAAGTCACTGTAGAGTCTGATACGGTGCTCTACACTGTGACCGGCGTCATTCAGAATGTGCCTGACAATTCGCACATGAAATTTGATATCCTGGCCTCCATGAGCACCTATCCAAACCAGGCCAACAATCAATTTTGGGTAAGCCATAACTTTTATACATATATCGAAGTCAGCAATGGTACACAGAAGGAAGCCCTCCAGGAAAAGCTGCAGGAGATGGTGATAAAATATGTCGGACCTCAACTGCAGGAGATACTTGGACAATCAATTGATGATTTCAGGAATGCGGGGAACGACTTCAGCTATGTTATGGAGCCGTTAAAGGATATACACCTGAAAGGGGCAAAACAATATTATCTTGAGCCTTCCGGCTCCCTGAGCACTGTCTATATCTTTGCAGTGATAGCATTCCTTATCCTTGTTATTGCCATTATCAACTATGTCAATCTGGCAACCGCAAAGTCTGCCGGACGTGCTAAGGAGGTAGGTGTAAAAAAAGTCTCAGGAGCCGGCAAAGCAGGGCTCATGTCACAGTTCATCGGCGAATCGGTTATAATTGCTGCTGTTGCAGTGATAATATCGGTACTGTTGGTCTTTGCCCTTACTCCGGCTTTCAGCCAGCTGACGGGAAAAACACTTTCCGTGGATCTGTGGAATATAAACGGTCTTCTGTTCCTTATCATACTCATTATTGTGGTTGGATTTTCAGCCGGATTTTACCCTGCACTGATCCTTGCCTCGTTTGATCCG
>JAQBHM010000213.1:0-2574 GCA_032127795.1 Bacteroidales bacterium
AGGGAATCCTCAGGAGGAGTTTGTCGTCATCTGCCAGTAACGTCAGGCAGGTTAGTTGCTGAGACTTAAGCTGACCTGAGAGATCGCCCACACGTATTAACGAGCCATTCCTCAGTTTATGTCTTATCCTGAATGTAAGTCCTGCAAAAATATCTCTCAGGAAAAACCATGCCGCAAGGCCGGTTATAATAATTATCAAAGCATAAACCAGGTAATGGTAATAAAATTTATCGCTAAAAAGATTATCTGTTGCCCAGAAAACAAATACCAGCCATAGTACAATCTCTGCACCCGCCATTAAATATGACAGTCGCTCCAGGAGTGAGTTTCGTTTCATACGGCCCTTCAGCAAAAACCTTATGGCTTTAAACCCAAAATAGATCAGAACTGCAACAAGAAAAACAATAATAATTTTCATCTGAGGCAAACTGAATTAGTTAATTGAAGAGATTTCATAATGCTCTGCTGTTTTTTAAAGCCTTAATCAAATGTGGTTCTAAAAAGTTATTTACAATATATAGGTTTTCTCTCTTTTCCTCGATCAGGCCTGCCCTTAACATTGCACTTACAACCTCACCTGTTCTGGCATCATCTGGGGAAAAGATCTTTTTGATCCTGTCAAATGTTAAACGCTTATGGAGTATCAGCTGTATTATCACGACTTTCCAATCCTCATCTATTTCGTTCAGAATTTTTATTTCAGGTGTTTCCGGAACCCTGATAAAAATTTTCTTCTCAGAGATTTTATAAATGTTTGCCAGCCAGGCTTTGAGAGCATTACCGGGATTTCCCTCGGAAAAATTGAAATACTTATTGAACAAGCTGGCCATGCTTATTTCTGATATTTCTTCCTCATCTCTGCCATTAATCACAAATCTCAGTCCGCTGGAACGATGCCTGCGAATAATAATATCCTGTATCTCCAATGTATAGAAAGGCCTCAGCGGGATTACACTAATAAAGAGTTCCTGAAGATTTACTATTTTATTCATCAGGTAAAAAGCGTAAGGATTCATGTTTACAATGAAGAGAACCCTGCCTGAATAGTCATTAATAAGACCCATTAATAGCTTTATCACTTCCCATCCTCCGGAGGAACGATCCCACCAGAGCTCCAGGTCATGAATTATGATTACACTCTGATGTGGCAGTGATTCCATAATTTGATTCAGGCTTCCATGTAAATTAGTGACCTTTCTGAGCTCCTCGATGAAATCTGACACGAGAACAGAGCCTGTATAAACAGGAAATAAATGAAAGACCTTCTCTTTCTTAAAGTTCCTCGATGAGATATACCTGCAAAATGCTGTCTTGCCGGAGTTTCTCTCCCCGATAATCATTATACCACCCTTGTAGCCCGAATTATTTCGATTCAAGCCATCCATGAACATCTCTTCATCAACTTCCCTTCTTATCCAGAAGTCTTCACTTATACTTGAACGCCCGCTGAACAGGTTTTTGTAAAATTGAGGAAGCTTTTCGATGACTTTCGCATTTGGGCTGACCTGATCAATAAGGTCAAGAAGTTTTTGATTTCCACTTATAGTATGTTCTGATTCATCTATTTTTTTTGTAAGTAATATCAGTTCACTTCTTGAATACATTACTCTTGCAGTCAGGTTTATTATATACGATCTCAACCAGCTGTAATATGCACCTATTGTCCTTTTAACCTTAATACCCTTTTGTTCTCTGATAAATCCTGAATATTCCGAAAGGGTTACAGGCATCTGGTATGCTGACAATTTATTAAACACCTCTTCAAGTGTCCTTTCCATCAAGTCATTTATACCATCCTTTATCTGTTTGACCTTCTGTTCCTCTTCCAGGATTTTCTGACAGGCATCTTCAATAATCGGAGTGGCTACCAGAGATCTGTCTGGCAGATCATCGGGAATATTTTCAAGGCTGAAGCGCGCAAAACTTAAAAGGTCATGAATGATAAAAGTGGTATTCTTCAGTGATTCGGCAACCGTCTCCAAATGATCATAGATTGTTCCTATGAACTGTGATTCGCTATAGAATCGTGCGATTTTCTTCAGAGGCACATTCAGAACTTCATCACTTTCGTCTTTGGTAGTCTTAGTAATGTCTGAGGAAGCAATAATGAGGCTCTCAGGTAGAATCTCGAATATCTGAAGGACCTCTTTCCCAAACAGTTTTAAGTCTTTCAGCAAAGGAATATCTTCTTCAACCGAACTAACACTTGTTTTTAATCCATTGATTATTCCTGGTTTATCTCCAGCTTTTAGAAGCTTTAACCTGATTGAATCCAATTCCACCCCGAAACGGTTATCAAGTTGCTGGGTTATCTCCAGGTTGTACTCATATATTTTGTCTCTGATCCTGCTCTTCACCGACTGTAAGAGAACATCCATATGGATTTTATTGACCTGGTATAAGGAGTGCTCATACAATAACTCTGTAAATCCAAGATTCTTCCGTATCAGCACCTCATAATACTTATTATTCCTTTGTCTCCACCTGATGCGGAAGTTGATGTCAACTTTCCCCATGTCATTGCACATCTGCTGAAGGTTCTTTCGCCACTCCAGTAAAAGTCTGTTGATTGTC
>JAQBHM010000214.1:0-3784 GCA_032127795.1 Bacteroidales bacterium
TGTACTCCCGGTTTAAGCATGTTCAGAGGAAACAGCGGTTTTCGGGAGTTTGTGGCGGTACATATTATATCAGCCTCTTTTAAAGATGACAGGTCTGCAGCATGCACCAGTTCGACATCCGTCTCCGGCTTAAAATATTCAATGAACCGCTCAACAGCCTCGGAGTTTATATCATGGATATATGCTCTTTTGATGCTTCGTTCACGGCAGACAGCCCTGAACTGCGTATATCCCTGTGCCCCGGCGCCGAACAGTGCAAGGACCGATGACTCCCCGCGCGCCAGCAGCCTGGTAGCGATACCTGATGCTGCCCCGGTGCGTAATGCAGTGAGATAGGTGCCGTCAAGCAACGCGAGAATTGAATTGGCCTCAGAGTCTATCAGGATCACTATTCCCTGTATGGCAGGATTCCCATGCTTCGGTTTTCCCTTGCTCTGGCTGAGTAGCTTAACCCCTATCCTGCCCTCTGCTGGCAGAAAAGAGGGTTTATAAAAGAGAGAGAGCCCATCGTCGCCGAAATCGGTTACAGTCCTTACAGGCATCCGGTACTTCCCCAGGGATAAGTTCATGAAGGCCACTTTCATAACCTCAATAGCCTCTTCCATGGAGATGAGATCTTTAATGTCTGCGGAGGTCAGCAGTTTTATGTTTTGCATAGCTTTTGATTTTTCCGGAACTCTCTTTTTAATTGTCAAACCAATATAATATTCTCCCTGATAATTCTTCCATGTTTTGCTGAATTACTCAGGACTTTTTTACGGTGTAAGAGGATCCGGGATCGGGACGGATTTAGCCTGTTTTAAATTATTGAAGAAATTGCTTCCGGCACCCTGAAATGGATTAAATTCACAGCCTTATTTAAAATAAGTTCTATATGCTTCAATTCCTCTCTGTTTTCCTGATTACCCTGGCCCTGGTCTTTTACTCCGTGGGTGTCTGGGCCGAACGCATCTCAAAGTATCTCAAACGATGGCATATAGTGGCATTCTGGACCGGGCTGGCATTTGATATCTCCGGTACACTGGCAATGGGGAGGCTGTCTGATGATCCATTCAACTTATTAAATCTTCATACGCTCACCGGCCAGATAGCGATATGGCTGATGCTGATCCACGCCATCTGGGCAACCTATACTGTAAAACGGGGAAGTGAAAAGCTGCGCAAACAATTTCACCGGTACAGTATGGTTGTATGGCTGATATGGCTTATCCCCTATTTTGGCGGGATGATGATGGGAATGGCAGAATAGCTTTCCCGTAAAAATCAGGCTATCAGCATTTATAGAGAGGAATAGACTCTCAGAGCTGCATTCCTGGAGAACTCTTTTATCTGCCGTTGAACATCCTTCTTTGTTACAATAGGTGTTACATCCTGAGAGGAAGCAGCTCGCTTTTTGCCTTTATTGTTTTGCCCGGCGGCAATTTTATTCAGGACATTTATTAATGTGTCAACATCCTCCTCACTGTTTCCTATTCCCAGGCTCACCCTGGCCAGACCGGGGAACTTTAACGCGGGGAAGAGTATTGCTATCAGGCGCTGGAACTTTTCCAGGAAGGGAGAGACACCCACAAGGTGTTTTATAAGTATATGAGCGCAGTGACAGCCGTACCTTACCCCTATGCCGCCTTCCGCTGCCAGGTCCCTGGCCAGGCTGTCGGACATAAGTCCCTTCATGGCAAATACTATGACGCCACCCTTACGGGCAAACGCGGGTGATTCCGGGTCTTTGATGCCGTAAACGGTGATACCTTCTATCTGCGCCAATCCGCGAAGTATATGGCCTGTCAGAGTCTGCTCCTCCTTCCTGATCAGGTCCATGCCTGCACGTTGCAGAAGCACAATAGCCTTTCCCAGGGAGGCGATGCCCCCAGTATTTTCTTCGCCTGATCTCCGGATAAGCTTCATCTCTTCAGGGCTGAAACCGAGCAGCCCTTTTCTTACCACCAGCACTCCGCAGCCGAAAGGAGCATAGATCTTATGGGCGGAGAAGGCCAGGTAGTCAATGCCGCTTTCTTCAATGCTGATCTTACGGTGTGCTACCATCTGCGCAGCGTCAACAAGCAGTTGTGCCCCATATTTGTGAACTATCCGGCTTATCTCCTCCAGGTTGTTGAATACTCCGAGGACATTGGATGCACCGCTGACAGCCATGAGCCTGATCCGCTTCTTCCCGTACA
Source organism: Bacteroidales bacterium (assembly GCA_032127795.1). Classification (GTDB taxonomy): domain Bacteria; phylum Bacteroidota; class Bacteroidia; order Bacteroidales; family VadinHA17; genus SR-FBR-E99. Next base: position 2,178 of record JAQBHM010000214.1, read on the forward strand.
GGTACTCCTGGTTATAATCGCGCAGGAGCGTCTCCAACTGTTTCAGGTCTATAAAGCCCTCATTATCTATCGGCAGCCTGATCAGGGGATAGCGCGTAGCTGTGCGCCACGGCAGGTCGTTGGAGGAGTGCTCAAGAAGGGTTGTGAGTATAACGGGTTCCGTCTCCTTATCATCTTCGCGGCCCAGGTTTTCTGCCGCCAGGTTGATGGCTTCCGTGGTATTGGAGGTATAGATCACATCATAGGATGCCGGCGGTGCACCCAGGAAGCCGGCGACGAGGGGTGTTACCCCGCCGATGATCTCCTGCTGCACCTGCGGGGACTGGCGCCAGGTCCGGCGTACGGCATCCCATACAGGAGTGAAAGTGGGTGTGCTGGCACTATTATCGAAGTTGATATAAGGTCTGAGGCCTTCAGTGGTAGGGACCTTCATGCCCCTGCCTATCAGGGTTTGCCGTAGTGCATCCAGCAATTCCTGCCCCGTATATTGCTCCATATCGTCGCGGTACAGGATATCTGCGGCGGAAAGTATTTCGGCCTGAGGTCCCTTGAAGATATCCTTTCCGTGCTGCCCGGTGAGGCTCAGTGCCCTGGCAAAAGCGATGACATTGATGATGGCAGGTGTTCCGGCCTCGAATCTTTCAGGCCCAGTGGCCCAGACGGCCCAATCGGGAGCGATGATCCTGGTAGTCCCACCACCGGTCTGAAAAGGGATGCCCCGGGGTAATGCCCTTTTTCTTATTGCCAGTGCCCTTATGCCCAGTGGCAGGCCTATGTCAGCGCTGGAGACAACCCGGTACTTTCCGGGCTCGATCAATGCACCCAGGGCCGCAGCCCTTCCGGGCGAGCAAAAGATGACAACGTATCTTTTACCTGGAAGTCCCAGGTATTCAAGGACAATGTCCCTGGCCTGCTCGTATAAATTGGTGGATACTAATGAATTGTGCCCGCTGCCCCGGTGTACATTGGAATAGGTCTCCAGCGCCGCATGCACGCTCTGTTCCAGCTCCGCAAAAGCATCAGGCTGCAGGTTTGTATTATTAACTGTAGTTATCATCAGGTTGCCAATTGAATGTTTACAAGCATTATAAAGGTATGAATATCACGTGTAATACTCAAAATCTCTCCTTCATGGCCAGGGGGGGAATGCCCGCCATTGTTCATAAAGATAAGGCGAATGTTTATATATCAGTTAAAAACAATCTGAGGCTAATCGCTGTGTACCGTTACTTTGGGAATGATTTTTGTAAATGAAACGGATGAAATGAATATTATCATTCCCGTAATGAAAGTGATGTGGCTTAGAAAAACAAGGATCTTATCTCTTCTGATGCTCCTGTGGCTGGCTGTCTCATGCAGCACGGTAAACATACCCTCCTCAGGTATTGAAGAAGACAAACTCTACGTGACAAGGATCTATGTGGGTGATTTTCTCAGTTACCGGCATACAGGATCTGATGCCAACGGTAATCCTGATCTCATATGGTTATCGACCACCCAGGATTCAATCCACGGTAAGATATCAGCATACAGTAAAGAGTGTTCTTTCACGCCGGGTGAGAGGCTGTATCTCAGAAGAGCCCTTACCACCAGCGGGAAGATCCAGG
>JAQBHM010000215.1:0-4207 GCA_032127795.1 Bacteroidales bacterium
GGATGATCTTTTCATCCTCGAGCTCACCGAGTATCCTCACAACACTCTCTTTGGCCATATTGGTCATCTCTCCCAGCTCCTGCCTTGACAGTACCATCTCAAAATCTTCTGAATGGAACAGGTTGTCTGAAAAATAGAGCAATGCTTCAGCCAGACGGCCATGCATCTTCTTCTGGGTGAGGTTTATTACCTTCTGGTACATCCTGAAAGCCTTGTCACTGAGATCCTCAATGAATCCGATAGCAAATTCAGGATTGCTTCTAATGACTTTTCTTAATATGTCAAAACTTATGAAACAGGCCTGCACCTGCGTTATGGCAGCCACAGAATAACAGTACCGGGCATTGACATGAACACCGGGGCCGGCGAGCAGCGTTGATTGTTCGGCCAGATTAAGAATAATGTTCTTCCCTGAATACCCTTCTACATAGACTTTTGCCAGCCCTGAAATAAGAAAGATGGCATTTGATGACGGAGAACCCTGTTTTATTATTATCTCCCCGGGCTTGAAGTTGGCTTCATACCGGTTCTGGTTGACCATCTCAAGATCTTCTCTCGAAAGGTTCTTGAAATTACTCCAGCATTTTGAGCAGTTTTCACAACTCGTTATATTATTTTCAGTGTACATCAGGTCTTCCTATTTAGTGGCCCAAACATACTTAAACTGTTGTGCAAAATATTGTAATTATAATATATATCATATTTAATGTTGATTTTTATCAATATCTTTGCTTGTACTTATCAACCCATTGTGATTGAAATATCAATGGGGAAAAAGGTTATCCTATCGGGGGGCTCACTACCTTGCGGTATTGAAAATTTACCCAAAAATAAAGGAATATCTATGAAAAGAAGTTTAAGATTTTTATCGTTGCTGGTCATAACCGGAATGGTAATGGCTTCATGCGAAGGCCCTATGGGACCTGTCGGAGAAAAGGGAGACAAGGGAGACAAGGGAGATACGGGAACACCAGGGTCAACTCTTGCATGTGCCGAGTGCCATAATACAGATGATCAGATTGTTGCCTTCTCTGCACAGTGGAGCATGTCACAACATGCCAACGGTGGAAATGCAGGTTATGCAAACAGGGCTGGCTGCGCACAGTGCCACACAAGCCAGGGATTCCTGAATTTCCTTGCTAACGGATCCACAGCCATGGTCTCTAACCCCATGCAGATAAACTGCTTCACATGCCATGAGATTCACCAGACCTATACTGATGACGACTGGACTTTGACCAACGGTGGTGCCAAGAACCTGGATGTTCAGTATAAAGGTGCAGCTGTTGCCTGGAACAAAGGCTCCAGCAACCAGTGTGTCAGCTGCCATCAGGAAAGGTTAGTAACCCCTGCTCCTGTTGTTGACGGATCTCCTTTTGAGATTACCAACACACGTATGGGCCCGCATCACGGCCCGAATGCAAACCTGATCCTCGGAGCTCATCCGTTTGAGATCCCGGGTACCGTATCATATCCGACAGCCAATCCTCACTCAACCTCTTCAGGTTGTGTTACCTGCCATATGTCAGAACCTTACGGTTATACTGCTGGCGGACATAATATGGCAATGCAATATGATTCTCATGGTACCGAGACAAGATTGAATACAGGTTGCGCACCATGTCATGATATAAGCACTACTGCGCTGAATACCGCTTTCAATACAAAGATCAATACTTCCCAGGCTCTAATTCAGAGCAAACTTGATGACCTTGAAGCTCAGCTTGTTGCAGCCGGTATCTATAATACAGAAACCGAACTCGCCAACAAAGGCACATTTGCAGCCAATGCAGTGCTTGCTTATCTTAACTACAACACTCTCAAGGAAGACCGCAGCGGTGGCATCCACAACCCGGGCTACTCAAAAGCTCTTCTTGACAATTCAATTGCAGCAATGACTGCCCTCGGTTACTAAGCCGTTTATTCAGTCATACATTTATATAAAAACCATCTGCCCCGGCAGGTGGTTTTTTATTGGTGTATGTGAGTGAATAAAGATCAGCAGGGAGCGAAAAGTTAATCTGTGACCGGACTGTACAGGTAATCTGTCAGACTGGCAGGTGCATATCTCCTCGCATATCAGCCCAGGCTTTATGGCTGCATGAAGTTCCCGGGTTATCAGGTATCGGCAGGCTGCAGATAAAAAAGAAGGCCGTATCGGATGACACGGCCTCTTATAATCTAAGACTTAAGTAACTGCTACTTCTCCATCCCTCTCATAAAATGGACCATAGCCCATATCTCGTTGTCAGGGATCTTCTTGTCATAACCAGGCATCTCTCCACGTCCTATTTTTGTTCTCGCGAAGAGTTCCCCATCAGTTGCAGTCTGGAATTCAGCTGTAGAGAAATTACCCGGATGTGTCTTGGTCATCCTTCCCTTGGGACCATCACCCAGACCAGTCTTGCCGTGACATGATGCACAGTTCTTCATCCATGATGTCATTCCAAGTTTCATTGTAGCATCATCATTTGCAACCGGGTTTTTCATACTCTTCTCGGCTGCAGTTACAGGCCACGCTTCTGCTTTTTTCTGTGCCTGAGCATTCACTGTCTGTGATGCTGTAAAAGCAAGCAACAGTGTTGAGGCAAATAAAATTCTCAATTTCATAGCTTCTAAGTTTTAATTACATTATACATTAATCATATTTCATGCCAAAAGGGAGACCTTTCAGCGTTTTTCATTTTTTCTTCCGTCCTTTCTTATCCTGAAGAGGCTTACTATCACAAAGGTATAATGGCCCCACACACCCATCAACAAAATTGAAAGAGTGATAATCATCCATCGCGGTGCAAGGGATGACCAGAGGCTTCTGTAGGCGGCAGGAGCTTCTTCCATCGGAGTACCCCAGTGTATCAGCTCTCTTTTTTCAACACTGCCGAACAAATAATGATCATTAAATCTACCTGTTACTATCAGGTTTCCTTCCTTGTCACCGGGATGTCATCAGGAAAAGGTATCTGAACCCTTCCACCGGCATCTAATGTACCTGTTCCAACGGGAAGCAGGCTGAACATCCTGGGAACATAGACCGAAATCTCTTCGTCCGCAACCGGTACCGGTCCTTCTGCCGAAGGGAATGTAGCGGTCAGCGTTACTATTTTTTTGCCCTCCTCTTCGGATAGGGTCATCTCCAGGTTGATATCAGTGATGCTCAGCTCACCCGCTGTTGCATCTACCAGGCTGTCACCGTCAAACTCCGCAGCAAAAGGCCAGCTTCCATCATCACCAGTGTACGGGGTATAACCCTCCTTAAGTATATATTCAGCATCACCCGTCTTGCCGGTGACTGCTTCTCCCAGCACCGTATCTCCGTTTAAAAACCTGATATTCAAACCATCCAGGGGAATTTCCCCGGTCTGGGTTATGTTTGTCATCCTCACCTGGAGTATCCTCTGTGACTCAGTGTTCTTCAGGTATGTGAACAGCATGTACGGACTTATTTTCTGAGGCTCATCCTGCTGAGCATTCGCACTGAAGCCGGCACATAATACCGACAGAACGATCAGGGCAAGGTATCTGTAAATTACTTTATTCATCTTTTCGCCGGTTTACAAGTTTACTGGTCATGTTTTTCTTCGGCTTCCTCCATCTCTGATATAGAGATTATGGGAGCGATCTTTGAAATAATCATAAATAGCATACCATAAACAGCCACCCCGGCGGCTGTCAGTGACCATTCAACCCAGGTGGGTGAATAATTTATCCAGTCAGTCCTGATATCCTGAATCGGAAGAAACGGCGTCTCCAGTGTTGGTACTATGATGATGTAGCGGTTGATCCACAAAGCCAGCAACGCAATGGTTGCAGCAATGGTAATATTTCTTATAGTACGTAGTTTTGGAATGGCAATTATAATTATCGGGGTGAGAATCCCAATGTAATTGGCAATTATAAAGTATATCCTGAATTCAGTAAATAGCTTGTCAATCAGGATCTTGTCCATTTTAACCGAGCCATACCATTTAGTGAGATAATCACTGAAGGTAAAATACCCGAAGAATGCAGCTATTACAAACAGTACTATTCCAAGATTTACAAAATGCTTTAGAGTTATGTATTTCTCAAGGCTGTAGATCTTTCTGAAGATTGCCATCAGAATTATTAAAAGCCCGACACCTGAAAAGATGGCTGCTATCACAAAATAAGGCCCGAAGATTGTGCTGTGCCAACCTGGCTGAAGTGTAACTCCAAAAATCCAGGCAAG
>JAQBHM010000216.1:0-2822 GCA_032127795.1 Bacteroidales bacterium
AGACTGCGGAGGAGCATAGAGCATAGAGTGTAGAGCGTAGAGTGAAAGATAAAAGATAAAAGGCAAAAGACAAAAGGGGGCCGAGCGTTAAGAAAACACCCTGTGGGTGTTTTTAGCAAGGAGCCAGACTGAAGGGGAGGAAATAGCATAGAGCATAGAGCATAGAGCGTAGAGCAAAGGTTAAAGTAGCATTGAGCTGAAAGCTGAGCGCTGACAGCTGAGAGCGTAGAGCGTAGAGCGTAGAGTGAAAGACAAAAGATAAAAGTAAAAAGACAAAAGTGAAGATGTAAAAGGAGAAAGTATTTATTGTGCTTTCCAGAGGCCTTTCTCCTGCCTGCGGGCCTTGCGGGCAAGGTCAAGAAAGCTCTCTGCATATCTTACATTTGGAGGGACGGTCATCACCGTGGCATATCCGTTCTTTATAAGGTCGGCATTGATGAAGGTGCCGTTTTCAAGATAAGCATATGCCAGGGTACGGCCATAGCGGTCGTGGCGCCCGACATCATATTCAAGCCTTACCTTCTTTCCGCTGATAAGCTTTGTAAGGTATCCGGTAGCTTCATTCCCGTAATACCCCTTCAGCTTCTTCCCGCTGTTGCGCGACTCGGGCGCATCGACTCCTATAAGCCTTATTTTTAAACCTTTGGCACTGCCGTCGTCAATCCAGAAGGTGTCGCCGTCGACGATCCTTGTGACAGTGTAAAAGATGTGGGTCTCCTTTTCGCCAGGGGAGGGTCCGGCGGTTATTGCCAGGGTAAGGAAGAGGATGGTTAGAAAGGCTATGGTGCGCTTTGTATGCATGCTTAGTGTGCTGACCGTATCTCTTTTACGTTCATGGCCCTTTGAGGTGCTGCCCGGCATCTACCTGGAGTACTGATCAATGATGTCAGAGATGCTCCTGCGGCATACCTCGCAGAAGACCTGGTGGCGGGTGTACATGATACAATCGAGCTGTGAGCGGTACATACCCTTCTGATAATAGTTGGCCCCCTCAAAAGCTCCGACCTTCCCTGCGTACTGTTCCTTGTCAAAGTACTCATTCTCAGCGTTCATCTGGCGCACGAAAAGGTCCTCCATCACATTTTCGGGAAGGAGGTTCTTTCTTATGCTGTCACGCTCCCTCTGGATCCGGTACCCGAAGTCGTCAAACTCCTCCTTGTTCCACGGGGTAGGGATGGGTGTTCCTTCTTCAACCAGGTCTTTCCATTTCAGGTTGTCTCTGTCAAGCATGGCTGTAACATTTGTCTCATAAGGCTCAACGGTTATCTCAGGCATCTCATATGATACAGATGAGGTATAATATTCATCTGCCAGGGCTGCCATATGGTGACCCATCTCATGGACCATGATGTAATTTGAAAACATATTATCGGCAGCAACGGTTGTGTAAAGGTTGTAAATACCTCCGCCGCCGTATGTTCTCTCGTTAATGAGTATCACCATGAACTCGTAGGGCACTGCTGATGCAACATCCCTGATGGTTCTGTTGTCGTATGCAAGGGCATAGCGTTCTGAGTCGAAGGCGCTGTAACTGACAGACAGGGGAGTACGTTTAAAAACACCGTGGTGGGGTCTGTTCACCCCGGAAACTTCCGAGGGTGTCTCAACAGACCTTATATTAATATCATTCCTGCGGCTGCTGAATGGTTCAGCACTCAGCAGGACCTCGGAAAGGCGACTGGCATCACTACGGAATTTCTCCATCTCCGCTGAAGTGTACCCGTCGCCAAGTATCACAATATCGAGTTTCTCCTGTGAAGGACCGTTATCTGCAATAACGTTTATCCTTCTGGCATTGATCCTTTCGGCGGGGTTTACCTGCCGCGATGAAGGATCAATCTCAGCTGTCCATATCTGCCTGAATTTATTTTGAGCATCACGTTTTTTGATTATTACTGTCACCGGTTTTCTGGGCCAGGGGAAACGGAGAGACTCCTGGAAGGTACCCCAGCCCTCTTTGGCTTCGGGGATGGTCTGCCATTCGCCGAAGATGTTTGCGAATCCGCGCGAGTACAGCAGCACTTTGCTGTCGCGGTCGAGTACCTCGAAAAAGTAAGGTCCCAGTTCCAGCTTATCAATCAATACCTTCTTACTGCCGGCCCATGCGCCGTCAGAGAGGACCCTGTCGACGGCGAACATCTCTTCCGTGGCATTGCCGGTATGGAAGCAGTCCATACGCATCGTCCTGTCAAGAAAGAAGCTGTCGAATTCCACATCGCCGTTGTTCACGGCAGTGATCTCTGCATTGGGTGTTTCTTTTGTAATTTCTGCTTTGGGTTTGTTGGACTGGCATGACAGCATCAGCATGGCAACAAGCAGGAAGGCGGTAATTGATTTCATTGTAATGTGTTTCGGAGATTAAGGTATAAAGGTATAAAAAATAGGAAGTGAGGGGATGACTCAGGGTCCCAAGAACGAACAGACGAAAGGATTGAAGATTTATAGAGGCTGCCAGCAACCGGCTTCCAACATATGTTTGTTGCTTAATAAATATGAAAGCTATGCTAATCCCCGTGCGCAAAAAAGTTTGGATTGCATTTTTTTAAGCTATAGCTTTAGTAGTTGATTGATTTACAGGGGGAATTTTAATTAATAACTAAAACCGTTACTTATGAAAATGAAACTCCTTTTTCCGTTTCTTGTGCTCCTTGCGGCCTGCACATCAGAGAAACCCATGACCGATGAGCAGAAAGCCGCTGTAAAAGAAGAAGGCTCTGCCGTCGTGAAAGAATTCTATGACGCAAATAAAAAAATTGATGCTGATAAGATGTTTGACCTGATGGAAAACAATCCGGACTTTGAATATATAGTATCAGGAGATA
>JAQBHM010000217.1:0-13034 GCA_032127795.1 Bacteroidales bacterium
TCAGCGCTCACCCCTGAGGCAAGGAGAAGGTTGAAAGCAATTGAGGAGAACTATGAGCTTGGCAGCGGGTTTAATATTGCCCTTCAGGATCTTGATATACGGGGTGCCGGTAACCTTCTTGGCGGGGAACAGAGCGGATTCATAGCTGACGTGGGGTATGAGACCTACCAGAATATCCTTGATGAAGCAATCCGGGAACTGAAACATGATGAATTCAAGGATCTGTTCCCGGATAAAGGCAGGAAGAATGAACCTGCCACCCCCGGTCAGGTCCGGGAATTTGTGTCTGACGTGAGCGTGGAGACCGACCTTGAGATCATGTTGCCTGATGATTATGTTTCCAGTATTGCTGAAAGGATAAGGTTGTATAAAGAGCTTAATGAACTTAAAAATAATAATGACCTTGCGGCATATGAGGCACGCCTGACTGACAGATTCGGACCGTTACCCGGTCCAGTACTGTCACTGCTTGACCTGGTGAGACTAAAGTGGACAGCATCTGCATCGGGAGTGGAAAAAATAATTCTTAAAAATGGCGCTCTTGTTGCTAACTTTGTAACTGACCCTGCTTCCGGTTTTTACCGCAGCAGTCTCTTTGTATCAGTAATGAACTATGTAAACCGCAAACAGCATCGCATGAGTGTGAAACAGAATGTATCCAAGCTGAGCCTCACTGTCAGGGAGGTAGGTTCAGTGTCAGATGCCATTGCACTGTTCAATGATATTCAGGCGTTTCATTCGGCTTCAGTGACTACAACAGCAACAAAATGAATCTGATACTTGACATAGGAAATACAAGTACCAAGGCAGCAATTTACAAGGACAGCCTCCTGGTAAGGAAAGAGCGGATGGAGGAAGGTGACCTGACATCCCTGGAATCATTTATCGGGGCTGACAGGCCTGACAGGGCTATCATCTCAAGTGTGAATCATGACCCGGCCCCGGTGATGTCATTTCTTTCAAGGAAGATTAAGTATGTGCATCAGCTGACCTGGGAATCAGCTTTTCCGTTCAGAATTGAATATCAGACTCCTGAGTCAGTTGGTGTTGACCGGCTTGCTGCAGCCACAGGGGCAATTATAAGGCATGCAGGGCATGATCTGCTTGTCATTGATGCCGGCAGTGCGGTCACCCTGGACCTGGTAGCCGGAGGAACATACCTGGGAGGAAGCATATCTCCAGGCCTGAGCATGCGCTTCCGTGCCCTCCATCAGTTCACAGGCAGATTGCCTCTGACAGAGTATACTGAAAATTTCTCTTTCCCCGGAAAATCAACCCATGATGCTATTGCCGGAGGTGTCCTCATGGGTCTGGTATTTGAAATAAATGAGTATATTCGCACGTTTGAAAAAAGATACAAAGCCCTCATCACAGTTGTTACCGGAGGTGACGGCGAAAGACTATCATCACTTACAGACCGGAAGATGCTTTGGTATCCCGATCTTGTAGCTGATGGCTTAAACTATTTACTAGACTATAATGCGAAAAACTGAGAGATTTGTCCTCCTTACGGTCATGCTGCTTGTAACGGCAGTCACATATGCCCAGAAAAAAGTTAATTCTCCGTTTGCAAGATACGGCATCGGTAATGTTGAACAACTGGGAACATTCAGGACGAGGGCTATGGGTGGAATCAGCAGCGGTATCAGGAATAACATGACGCTAAACTACCTGACGCCTGCCTCATACAGCAGTATTGACACCGCCTCCTTTATCTTCGACTTTGGGCTTGACGGAGCCGTGGTCAATCTCAGTGAGGGTGATACAAAATATACTTCATCTGACATGAACTTTACCCATCTCATCATTGGATTTCCAATAATGAAGAACTGGGGTTTCTCTGCAGGTGTCATACCATATACTGATGGTTTCTATGAAATAAACAGGACTTCCAATCCGGATACGGGTGAGGGTGATATAGCCGGCGAGGTGTCAGAGTTTCACCGGGGCCTTGGCGGATATCAGAAATTCTTTTTGGGGTCAGCTGTAAGTCCTTTTAAATATTTTTCAGTGGGAGCCAATATGTATGTTCTTTTTGGTGAAATAAACAGGTATAATGATTTCATTTTCACCACTGACAACAATTATTTTAACATGAGAGACCTGGCCAACTGCTCGATAAGAGGTATTGGTCTTGATCTTTCCATGCAGTTGATGCTTCCCCTGCCTGACAAGAAATTCATCAATGCAGGCCTTACGCTCACTCCGGGTACCAGTCTGAATACAGAATATGATCAGTTGTTCATGAGATATTCGAATGTGCAGACCTCAAGTCTTGCCTTTGATACGTTATCCTACAACAAGGTTGATACGGCCAGTTTTCTTCCGGCCACGCTCCGCGCTGGCATTACCTTCGGAAAAGAAGACAAACTGACTGTTGGCTTTGACCTTGTATGGTCAAAATGGTCAGAGGCAGAACTGCCTGGTTCTTACGGCATATACAGAAATGCCATCTCAATGCATGCAGGGGCCGAATATATCCCCGAGAAATTTTCGAATTACAATTTTTTTGATCGTGTTGAATACCGCATTGGGTGCCGCTATGGTGAGAGTTACACCCTGTTTGATGACACCCAGGTAAAGGAATACGGCATAACTTTTGGAGCAGGTATACCATTAAGGAAAACGCGATCCCGCATCTCCCTGTTCGTAGACCTGTCAAGAAGGGGAAACCCGGAAGAGACACAGTTCAGGGAGACCAGGATTTCGGTCGGAGCCAGTCTCAACCTGTTTGACTACTGGTTTCTAAAGGCAAAATATGAATAAAAAGATACGAGAAATGAAACAGACAGCCACCAGGATCCTTACAATTGCAGTCTTGTCGGCAATTTCACTCAGCGTTTCAGCCCAGTCAGGGCTGGCTACAGGTACTGCATATGGAAACGGTGAAGACAGCACAAAGTGTTTGCGTAATACTTCGCTTTATTCAACATATTATATGAATAAGGATTACACCATGGCCCTTAAGTTCTGGAGACCGGTATTTAAAGAATGTCCGGGATCATCAAAGAACACATACATCAAGGGTGAAGCCATGTTCAAGGAACTGTTCCGCAAGACCGGTGATAAAGCATATATTGACACTGTGATGATGGTTCTTACTCAGAGAACACAATATTTTAATGAGGCTGAAGCCAATGACCTGCGCAAATCAATTGCCCTCTATGAACTTGGAGGCAATGACCCTGACTATGCAAAAGCAAGTTATGACTATATAGAAGGTGTAATGAATAGCGCACCTGGTTATTTTGATCATACATTTTCAACTCTGTTTATGGCTGTGGCAGCCAGATCGTACTCTCTTAAAATAATAGAGGCTCCTGTAGTAATAAATGCCTACGCAGAGGCTATGAAGATTATTGACTCCAGGCTTGCAGACAATCCTGGCGATCAGCGTTATTTTGATGCAAAAAAGAATATTGATGCCGTATTCAGATCAAGCGGTGCTGCATCATGCTCCAATCTTGAGGAACTGTTTATGCCAAGGGTTAATGAAAATCCGGCTGACACTGCGTTGCTTAAGAAAGTTATAGCATTGCTCACGGAAACAGGGTGTCTCGATTCTGAGCTTTATTTCATAGCTGCAACCAGCATGTACAGCACCGAACCTTCAGCCGTTGCTGCAACTCAGCTTGCTGAAATGAACTATGCCAGAAAGAATTTTGACAAGGCAGAAAAATATTATACCGAGGCAATAAGCCTTGAGAAAAACCCCACTGTAAAATCCAGCCTGCTGACCAAACTGGCAAGCCTTGAGCTTACTTCAGACAGTAAGCAGACTGCCCGTGACCTGGCAAAGCAGGCCTATTCTCTTGACAATACCAACGGAAATGCTCTTTTTATTATCGGTGAATCATATGCAGGAGCAAGAGTGGGAGAGTCATATGAGAATCAGACAGTATACTGGGTTGTGGTTGATTATCTTGTCAGGGCCAAGAATACTGATGGCAACCTCAAAGAACAGGCAGATTCGAGAATTGAGATCTATTCAAAACTCTTTCCGACAAAGGAAGAATCTTTCTTCAGAAGCATTATTGAGGAGGGTACAGCATACCAGGTTGGAGGTTGGGTCAATGAATCAACAACCGTCAGGTTCAGAAAAGAATAAGGTAAGTGGCTGATAAGGTCAGATATTATGTAATCATCATTGCAGTCCTCTTCAGCGGGACTGCTTTGTTATCATCGTGCGAGAAAAGCAGGAAAGAGATTGTCAGTGACCTTCAGATCAAGGATATGCCGGCCCTGTCTGCCCGTGACTTTGAGACTATGTACTCTGACTCAGGCAAGGTCACCATGGTAATGCGGGCACCGCTGATAATGCAATACGACGGTGAAGATGATCCTCACACCGAATTCCCTGAAGGGTTGACATTACTCTTCTATGACAAGACAACGGTACCCCAGGCCAGTCTTGCTTCACATTATGCACGTTATGACGAAAAAGAAGAACAATGGGAACTGCGTGACAGTGTAGTGGTGGTAAGCGAAAAGGGAGAAATACTTGAGACTGAGCTACTGTTCTGGAATGAAGCCAGGGATATTGTCTGGTCAGACAGGTTTGTCAAGATCACTGGCAAGGATGAAATAATAATGGGAACCGGATTCGAATCTGATCCGCGTCTGACAAGATGGACTATCAAGAATGTCAGCGCAACAATATACATTGTCGATGAAAAAAAAGGCGATTCTCGCAATTGAAATCATATTTATCTCCCTGGGGCTGGTATCACTGGTGGAGACTTTCAGGGAGCTTTTAATCACTAAAGGAGGCCGGGGATGGATCTTTGCCCTAATGTCCGGTGTGGCTTTCCTTATGGCATGGATTCGTGACCGCCAGCGAAAAAAGTTATAACTTTGGTTAATGAACCTATGGCTCATCATCCCGTTTGCGATTCTGCTCGGCGCATTTTTCTCCGCCATGGAGCTCTCATTTTTTGCATCAAACAGGCTTCGGATTGAGCTTGACCGTAAGCAGGGTCTTTTAGGATCAGGCATCATCTCAATGTTTACACACAATCCAGGGCAGTTTATTGCCACCATGCTTATCGGCAATAACATTGCTATTGTCATTTTCAGTATGCTGGCCGCTGATCAGCTGGAGAAGATCTTTTCCGGCTTCATAGGGTCAGACCTCATTATCCTTATCCTGCAGACCATCATCTCCACCTTCACTGTTCTTATTCTGGCTGATTTCCTTCCCAAATCGGTGGTACGCCTGAGTCCGAACTTCTTTTTGAAGCTCTTTGCGCTTCCCACTGCCATTTTCTATTTCCTTTTTTATCCTGTCAGCAAATTCAGTCTCGCGCTGGGAAACTTGCTTATCAGGATATTCACAGGCCTCAAGCCTGAGAGCAGGGAGCAGGAGAATAAGATCTTTACCCGCGTTGACCTTGATCACTTTATCAATGATTTTGTGGAAACTGATGAAGAGAAGGAGGAGGATAACAACAGCCTCCGTATCTTCCAGAATGCCCTTGACTTTTCTAAAGTGAAAGCCCGTGAGTGCATGGTACCCCGCACAGAGATAGTAGCACTGAACGTTAACTGCAGTGTGGATGAGATGAGACAGACATTTTCAGAGTCAGGTCACTCTAAAATACTGCTGTACCGTGAGAACATAGACAATATGGTGGGTTATTTTGAGCTCAAGGACTTGCTGAAGGAGTCTGTTGACATCAGCGCCCAGATGAGAAAACTGCCGGTAGTGCCGGAGGCTATGACAGCCAACAAGGTACTAAAACTGCTTTCTGAAGAAAAAAAGAGCATTGCTCTGGTAGTTGATGAGTTTGGAGGCACTTCAGGCGTGATTACAATTGAAGATGTCCTCGAGGAGATAGTGGGCGAGATTGAAGATGAACATGACACCAGTGACCTTATCGAAAAGAAACTGAACGAAAAGGAATATGTTATCTCAGGAAGGCTTGACATCGATTACCTGAACGAGGAGTATCATTTTGACCTTCCGGAAAGTGATGAATTCAAAACCCTTGCAGGCCTCTTGCTATTCACTCACGGCGGAATTCCAAAGCAGCAGGAGACAATCCGCGTGGGACGAATATTATTTACAGTGCTGAAAGCTTCGTCAACAAGAATTGAACTGCTGAAAATCAAGATAGACTGACAGTTGGCTGTCAGACACCCCTTTTCATTTCCGAATAATACCTGAAATACAAAGGAATGGCTTCCATTCCGCTGAAAAGGTTCTCCAGAGGATAATTCTCATTGGGTGAATGGATGGCATCTGCCTCAAGCCCGAATCCCATAAGAATGGATTTTACACCCAGTATCTTTTCAAAGGTAGAGACAATGGGTATACTTCCTCCGCTGCGGACCGGTATCGGCTTTTTGCCAAAGACTTTCTCATAGGCCTTCTCAGCAGCAAGATATTCGGGAGTGTCAAGTGGGCTTACATAAGCTTCACCTCCATGCAGGTATTCAGCCTTAACCGTTACTCCTGCAGGGGCAATAGCTTTCAGGTGAGCAATGGCAATCTCCGCGATCTCCTCAGCTTTCTGGTCCGGGACAAGCCTCATGGAGATCTTTGCTGAAGCTCTTGCCGGAAGGATTGTTTTTGCTCCTTCTCCCGTATAGCCTCCCCAAATTCCGTTAATATCCAGTGTGGGTCGTATCCCAACGCTTTCGAGGGCGGTGAAGCCCTTCTCCGAAGCCAGTGCCCTGACGCCTATGGATTTCTTGTATGCCTCCTGATCAAACGGCCTTTCTGCCATTTTTTTCCTTTCCTCATCTGTCGGCACTATGGCAGAGTCATAGAACCCGGGAATTGTAATACGTCCGTCACTGTCCTTCAGTGAGGCTATCATTTCACACAGTACATTGCATGGGTTGAGCACAGCCCCGCCGTATAAACCTGAATGCAGGTCATGGTCTGGTCCGTCAACCTCAACCTGAATGTATGAAAGTCCTCTCAATCCTGATGTTATTGAGGGGGTGGCAGATGATATCATTGTCGTATCAGAGATCAGGATCACATCTGATCTGAGCATCTCCCTGTATTCTGCGCAGAATCCTGCAATGTTTATTGAACCTGTCTCTTCTTCACCTTCAATCATGAACTTCACATTACATGCAAGAGTGTTTGTAGCCGTCATCATCTCAAAGGCTTTGAGATGCATGAAAAGCTGGCCTTTATCATCATCAGCACCCCGGGCATATATCTTTCCGTCACGTATCTGGGGATCAAAGGGCGGGGTGGTCCACTTATCAAAGGGCTCCGCCGGCTGAACATCATAATGGCCGTACACCAGCACCGTGGGCAGTGATTTGTCAACCAGCTTCTCCCCGAAGACAATCGGATGGCCGGCAGTGGGATATACCTCTGCCCTGTCAGCTCCACCTGATATTAACATGCCTTTTATGTATTCTGCCGCCTTTACCATGTCAGGCTTGTTAGCCTCATTGGCACTGACCGAGGGTATTCTGATAAGACCAAACAACTCCTCAAGGAATCTGGTTCTGTTCTTTTCAATTAAGTTTTTTATCTGTTCCATTGCCACTTGTTTTTATCATATTCTTTTGCTGCAAAAAGCAGTTTATTGTACCATTCATTGCCAAATGCCCTTATCAATGGCTCTTTCAGAAACCGGTAGAGATAGGTTCCGTCTCTCTCTCCCGCCTTTAATGCAGGACGACAGACAGGCCATTCCTCATAGTTCACCGCTCTGAAATCAGTAAAGTTCTTTATCCTTACCGGGAACAGATGACAGGAAAGAGGTTTCCTGAAAGATATTTCACCGGCGGTATAGGCTTCTTCTATCCCGCAGCCGAAAATGCCGTTTTCAATAACGGAATAAGCACACTCTTCATTACCTATCAGCGGTGTAACAATATCTCCCTCCATATCAGTGTGACTTGTGCCCTTCTCTTCAATGGTTGTAATACCCTCTGGTCTCAGAAAAGGTCTTATATGAAGCCACACCTTCTCAAGTATCAGTGCTTCACCGGGGAGCAACGGCGCCCCTGAGTCGCCGTAACGGCAGCAACATCCCATGCAGGCCTGAAGATCACATGCGAACTTTTCCTCCACCAGGGAGGATGATACTATGGTGTCATCTATCTGAAACATGCTCCATTAAACAAGTGATTTACCTGTCATCTCTCCCGGGATATCGATTCCCATCATCGTAAGAACGGTAGGTGCCACATCAGCCAGGATGCCGTGGCTGACACTCTTGTACCGTTCGCTGACCAGGTAGATTGGAACTGCATTCAATGAATGGGCAGTATTGGGCGAGCCGTCAGGATTGACAGCATAGTCAGCATTGCCATGGTCAGCAATAATGATTATCTCATATCCGTTCGCCAATGCAGCCTCTGTAACCAGCCCGGCGCATTCGTCAACAGTCCGTACAGCTTTTTCAATTGCTTCATATATGCCAGTATGGCCTACCATATCTCCATTGGCGAAGTTGAGGCAGATGAAGTCAAATTTCTTCCTGTTTATCTCTTCTATAACTGCATCTCTCACCTTGTAGGCACTCATCTCAGGCTGAAGATCATATGTTGCAACCCTCGGTGAAGGTACAAGTCTTCTCTCTTCAAGGTTAAAAATTTCCTCCCTGCCTCCCGAAAAAAAGAAGGTAACATGAGCATACTTTTCAGTTTCGGCGATACGTAACTGGCGCTTTTCCATTCCTCCGAGAATCTCTCCGAGGGTTTTGCTGACATTATCCTTTGGAAAGACTACATGAAGCCCCCTGAATTTATCATCGTATGGGGTCATTGTAAGGTAATAGAGCGGCATTGTCTTCATACCGAGGTCAGGCATATCCTCCTGAGAAAGCACGATAGTAAGCTCACGGGCTCTGTCATTGCGGAAATTAATAAACACTACCACATCTCCCTCACAGATGGTTGCCATAGGGTTACCGTCATCGTTTGTCACAACTATCGGCTTCATAAACTCATCAGTGACACCTTCATCATAAGACTCCTGCAAGGCACTGACAATATCTTTTACCTGTTTACCTTTACCGTTGACCAGAAGGTCATATGCCTCTTTAATTCTCTCCCACCTTTTATCACGGTCCATAGCATAATACCTGCCCACAAATGAAGCTACCCTCCCGTTGCTGTGTGAGAGATGTTTCTGAAGGTTCTCCATGAATCCTTTGCCGCTTCTCGGGTCGGTATCACGTCCGTCACCAAATCCATGTATAAAAACATTCTTCAGTCCGTAATCCATTGTCATATCGCACAGAGCATACAGGTGGCTGTCGAGGGAGTGTACGCCCCCGTCGGAAAGCAACCCCAGAAAGTGCACCTTCACTCCCTTGTCCCTGGCATGGGTGAAGGCATCAGCAAGCACCTTATTGGAACGTATCTCCCCGGTGCGGCATGACTTGTTGATCTTCACCAGGTCCTGGTATACGATGCGGCCGGCACCTATATTCAGGTGCCCCACCTCTGAATTGCCCATCTGACCTTCAGGAAGTCCTACGTCTTCTCCTGAAGCATTAAGGTATGATGATGCATATCTCTTTTTAATCTTGTCAATATTTGGAGTGCCTGTGGAACTGATAACGTCACTTCTGGTGCCGTCACCTATTCCCCAGCCATCAAGAATCATAAGAAGAACTCTTTTTTCTTTCATTTTTAAGTGTTACCGTTTCCTACTTCCCTCCTCTTATTTCAGTCACCCTTATACGGTATGTCTTGTCGAGGCAGGTATTCTCATATTCTATATCGCGTCCAACGAATGCTGTCCATTCTTCAGGTGAAAGGTTACGGGTCACCTTATCACAGATTCCTGTAGTCATGTATTCTACATGAGAAGGTCTCTTTATCACACCATCAATGGTAGCTGCAAGCAACACTTTTCCGTTGTCAGTGAATCCGATCTTCACAATACTCTCGTTGCAGTCAGTAATAATAGGCGGGACTTCGCGCGGATCATCAAAATTCCACAGTTTTATGAATTTTTCCTCTCCTGCTGTAGCCATCTGCTTTCTGTTTCTGTTGAATGCTATATGCTTTATTCCTGAATCGTGGCCCGGGAAGCTGTCAGCAATTCTCTTTTCAGCTGTATTCCATATTTCTATGCTGCCGTCCTCATCGCCTGTTACAAGTCTCTGATCCCACGGCACAAACCGGAGCGAGGTTATAACTTTCACCCCGAGATCAAGTATTACCACCTGTTTCCCCGAGTCAATCTGCCATACAAGTACCTTTCCATCACCGGTAAGCCCTGCAAGAAGGCGATTGTCACCCGATATATCCATTGCCTTGATCCCTGACAGTGCCCTGGTTATGTCAGTACCAGTATGAGAGGCAAGGTCCCATTCGGCGACCTGCCCTCTGACGGTTGCAGAATAGAGCCGGTTTCCACTGTTTGAAAAGACAAGTGCAGAGATATTACCGCCTGATCCAGCCATCTGGTAACTCAAAGTACTGCCTGTAAGGGGTATCATAATTATCTCCGAGGCAGCTGTACCGCAGGCAAGCCATGCGGCATCAGGACTGACAGTCATAATTTCAATAAGCAAATCTCCGGTCCAGATAACATTATAGCCTTTACCGGGGTTATCAGTCTGCCACTGTAAAATTCTTCCGCTCTTCTCGGCCGTATAGAAAAAGTTACCTGAAGGTTCTTCGGCCATCGCCGTTACTTCAACATTGCCGTCCATGAACTGACCGTAATTCCTGTTGCCATAGCGTTTTCCCACATTATAAAGAGCCGTGTAGATGTCAGCATCATTGGATGTTCCCTGGAATCGGTCATTAAAGATATACCCCTGGTACGCAAGCAGTATCTGGAGATCTTTTTCGTCCTGATAATTCAGTGATCTTACTGCCAGTGACCTGGCAATGGATATCATCTTCCTTCGTTTCTCCTCGGTGGCGATCTTTAAGGCCTTGGTCCTGCCCGTCTCTGCCTCTTCAATAAGATCAACAGCCACAGCAGCTTTCTGCTCGGCTGACTCAGCTCTTTCCAGTGCGCTGGCAATTTTTGAGCTGGTGATTAACGCTGCCTCAGAAGCTGCCTTAAGGGTGTCTGTCAGGTTGTTGAGACTGTCTGCAAGCATAAAGTTAAAGGATAATACCTCCTCCTTCTGTCTCATGGCAATTTCCCTCTGTTTCTCTGATTTTGACTTCAATGACAATGATGTTACCAGGGCAATAAGAGTTACAATTGCTGTCATCCCAAGTATTAGTGCAAAAAGCCGTGATCTTTTTATCTTCTTCTTACCTGCCTTCTTATTATGCTCCTCCTGCTCAATATATTTCTCTTCAGAATTCTTCAGAAAGAGCATTGCCCTTTCAAATGCGGGGTCCAGTCTCTCTGCCCACTCCAGTGTAGGTTTATGTTCATTGCGCCATTTTATGGCCACCGGAAGCTCGGGTGGTGTCCAGAGCTTCCCTTTCCCCTCCTGGTGCAATGCAGCGGCTGCGGCAAGCTGAAGGTAGAGCCTCTTCGATGATTCCTCTTCTTCAAGCCAGGTTTTCAGGTTCTCCCACAGTCTGATTATGCTCTCATGTGTAAGGTCTATAATACTCTCTTCTGTGAGGATATGTTCCTTCTCGGGTGTTATGAAAGAGTAATCGGGTGCCCTGAATACTTCAGCAACTTTGAAAAGCTCCTCTGTTGTGCATCCTGTCAGCGCAGCAATGGTGCTTATCCTTTCCGGTTTGCGCAGCTCCTTTCCGTCCTCAGTCCTGGTTGTAATGCTTTTGAAAAGACGGGAACACACATATTTGTGTCTTTCATCAAGAGAATTATAAGCCTGTCCTGCATGTTGTGATATAGCTCCCTTAATTCTTCCCACAGACTCGTAATCAGACATGTTCAGCGGCCGAGAGAGTTCGCCTGATCTGGCCCAGTTATTCCACAATCTCATTAGCAGATGCTGGAGGACGGGCAATTGTCCTGTCCGTTCCCCAAGGTCACTGATGATAGCCCTGACAAGTGAACGGTCAATGGTTGCCCCGGAGAGTTTGACAGGCTCTTCAATTACCGATACCATTGTTTCACGCGTGAGCTGCGGGAGAAGATAGCTGCCGTTGTTCAGCAGTCCTGTCAGACCTTGAAAACGAGAGCATTCCGCAACATATTCAGATCTTAAGGTAAGAATGATAAGAAGACCCTCATCTTGTTGCCTGACTGCACTCACCAGGAGATCAATAAAATCAGCTGTTGCATCACCGCTGACACCATCTGTGGAAGCAGGACCATACCTGAATATCTCCTCAAACTGGTCAATGACGATGACAATTTGTTGCCTGAGGTTTTTTCGTATTTTATTTATTACATCAAATAAGCCTTCGCTCCTGTTATGAAGTGAAGCTTCCACATTGGGAACAGGAACGAAAGTGAAACCTGCTTCTGTTGAGAGGGCTGAGATCTGTGCAGCAAGGTTGTCAACAGGGTTCAGTTCAGGCCTGAAAACCAGAAACGAATATGTCTTTTTGCCATTGGCATTCTCCTTTTGAAGAGCAGGGATAACGCCAGACATAACCAGTGAAGACTTGCCGCTGCCTGAAGGTCCGAGGACGGCAACGAATCTGTTGTCAATTAACCTGTTAACCACTTTTGAAGTGCTCTCCATCCTACCGAAAAAGAGATGCCCCTCCTGCGGGGTAAAAGCTCTCAGTCCGGGAAATGGATTAGGCCGTACCGTGTCATTCTTCGAATTCATTCGGTTCCTGTTTGTGAGACAGTAATTCTGTCACGATTATCAATATAATCTACAAAGATATCAGTGTACTCGGAATAGTGAAAGATAAATTCAGTTATATCGCTTATTGATAGAGAATAAAGACCGCTTTTCCCCGACACCGATGGTACTATCCATGTAATGAGACCCGGCAGTGATTCGGCATCATAAGACTCAGAATATTTCATTGCCGTGGCAAGAGATACCAATCTTTCCTCCGGGATACCGTTGAAACAAAGATTAAGAAATCGGGTCTTGTCCAAAACCATGAATGCATCAGGTTTTGACTGCTCTATTATTGCTGTGGTTCTTTGTCTTGCAGGTTCAGGGATCCTTCCTGCAACATCGCTGAACCAGGCCGGA
>JAQBHM010000218.1:0-5400 GCA_032127795.1 Bacteroidales bacterium
CTATCATACCCATTACCTCACAACCTGCTTCACGAAGAGCCTTTACCGCCCCCAGGCTGCTGCCGCCGGTAGAAATCAGATCTTCAATTACAACTACTTTCTGCCCCTTTTCAAAGTGACCTTCTATCTGGTTGCCCAGGCCGTGATCCTTTGCCCCTGACCTGACATAAATGAACGGCAGTTCAAGGAGATCTGCAACAAGGGCTCCGTGGGCAATAGCTCCTGTAGCCACTCCTGCAATCATCGCGGCGCCGGGATATAATTCCTTCACCTTTGAGGCAAATGAATCACGGATAAAGGTGCGCACCTCCGGGAAAGAGAGTGTCATGCGGTTGTCACAGTAGATAGGAGACTTCCACCCGGAAGCCCAGGTAAAAGGGTTTGCCGGTTGCAATTTAATTGCTTTAATTTGCAGAAGATATTCGGCAGTTCTTTTCTCGATATTTTCCATATGCTGAGGTATAAAATATATTTTGACAACAGGGTGATCACTCTCAGTCCCGAACCGGACCGGCTGCAAAAATACTCCCTTTTCTATAAATACAATGACAGGGAGGAGCTTTATGGTCATATATCCCGGTTTGCTCTTGACAATGATCTTGCCTCACTGAATATCTATTCAACAGACATAAACAGCCTCTGGAGTGCATTCTGCGGGCATTTTGTCGTTATTGAAGCTGCCGGCGGACTTGTAGGGCATTCATCAGGAAAATATCTTTTCATAAAGCGGTACGGAAGATGGGATCTGCCCAAGGGACATATGGAGGAGGGAGAGACGCCGGATGATTGCGCCCTGAGGGAGGTAACTGAGGAATGCAATATCCGGGGCCATACGATTGCAGGCCCGCTGCCACCCAGCTATCATACCTACCTCTTTGACAATAAGCCATATATGAAAAAGACTCACTGGTTCAGGATGACCTATGCCGGTGATATGATTACAGACCCTCAGTCAGAAGAGGGAATCACACATGCCGAATGGCTGGCTCCCTCAGAAATAGCAAAGATCAAGGACAATACATTCACGTCGCTGATGGATCTTCTTAACTACACCCTGAGGGTCAGGTAAAAACTAATCGAGATAATCGCGGATCATTATTGCCTTTGGAACAAACATGGAGGCATCACCACCCTTTACAATAATGTCACGGACAATTGTTGAGTTTACAGGGGTGTGCTCTGCACTTGTGAGCAGGAAGACAGTGTCAATTCCCGGTGCCAGCCTGCGGTTCATCTGACCCAGGGCCCTTTCATATTCAAAATCTGCCGAGGTGCGGAGGCCCCTGAGAAGATAACCTGCATCCTGGCTGCGGCAGAAATCAACAGTTAGCCCGCTGAAACGGCTTACCTCAATTTTGCTTTCACCTTCAAAAACCTTTGATATCATTGCAAGCCTCTTCTCAATGCTGAAGAGATTCGTCTTGCCGGAATTCTCGCCGACGGCAATGATGATCCTGTCAAAGAGCGGAAGAGCACGCTTAACTACCTCTTCATGACCGACGGTGAAGGGATCAAATGACCCCGGGAAAACGGCTGTCTTTTTCATGATTGCACTGTTGAATACTAATCAAAGTTAATGTTTCTGGCGTTGGTCACCTTCTGCTTCAGGAGAGAGTGCTCAATTACATCCATAATAGTATGTACATACCTGAATTTCAGACCACGGACATACTTTTCATTGATCTCCTCAACATTTTTTCTGTTTGAATCAGAAAGGATGATCTCTTTAATACCGGCACGTTTCGCAGCCAGTATCTTCTCTTTTATTCCCCCCACAGGAAGGACCTTTCCCCTGAGTGTTATCTCTCCCGTCATGGCAGCATATTTCTTCACCTTTCGCTGCGTGAAGGCCGAGGCGATGGAGGTGGCCATGGTAACACCGGCAGAGGGACCGTCTTTGGGAATGGCACCTTCAGGAACATGAATATGTATATTCCATTTATCCGAGAAGGTATCAGGAAGTTCCAGCATCTCGGCATTTGCCTTAAGGTACTCGAGGGCGATCACTGCTGACTCTTTCATGACATCACCAAGGTTGCCGGTGAGGGTCAGAATGCCCTTGCCCCTGCTAAGGCTGGTTTCAACAAAAAGGATCTCTCCTCCCGTGGCAGTCCATGCCAGTCCTGTAACCACTCCCGCCTGGTCATTGCCACCGTAAATATCCTTCAGATATTTCGGCGAACCCAGTATCCGGACCATATCAGCAGTAGTCAGGTCCTGTTGCGTGATTTTGTCAAAGGCAATTTCCTTAGCCCGGTGGCGCACAAGCTTGGCTATGCGCTTGTCAAGTTCTCTCACACCTGATTCACGCGTGTAATTCTGTATTATCTCTTCAATGGTGGAACGGGAGAGAGAGAACTGTTCAGGCTTTACTCCATGAGCTTCAATCTGTTTGGGTATGAGATGCTTAAGAGCTATCTCAGTCTTTTCCTCAACAAGATAACCTGATATTTCTATGAGTTCCATCCTGTCACGTAAAGCAGGACTGACAGTTGATAGATTATTTGCTGTAGCTATGAATAGAACCTTCGAAAGATCGTATTCAAGCTCGAGGTAATTGTCGTAAAAATGAGTATTCTGCTCCGGATCAAGTACTTCAAGAAGTGCTGATGCAGGATCTCCCCTGAAATCCTGTCCCACTTTGTCAACCTCATCAAGTATGAATACCGGGTTTGATGAGCCTGCTCTCCTGATATTCTGGACCAGCCGTCCCGGCATTGCACCAATGTAAGTCTTCCGATGTCCTCTTATCTCTGCCTCATCATGCAGTCCTCCCAGTGACATCCGGCAGTATTTTCTGTCAAGAGCCCTGGCTATAGACTTGCCCAGGGAGGTCTTGCCCACACCGGGAGGCCCGTAAAGACAAAGTATAGGGGATTTAAGGTCTCCCTTAAGCTTAAGTACGGCGAGGTGCTCGAGTAGTCTCTCCTTCACCTCCTCAAGCCCGTAATGATCTTCATCCAGTATTCTGCTGGCATTGTTCAGGTCAAGATTGTCCCTTGTATATTCATCCCACGGCAATTCAAGGAGAGTCTGAATATAATTGACCTGCACCGAATATTCTGCTGCAGCCGGATTCAGCCGTGCCAGCTTGTCAAGTTCACGGGTAAAGACCTTTGCTACATCCTCATTCCATGTCTTTTTACTGCCTCTGAGCCTGTATTCTTCCACCTCTTTTTCAACGGGGTTGCCTCCCAGCTCATTCTGTATCGTCTTCATCTGCTGATGAAGCAGGAACTCACGCTGCTGCTGGTCAATCTCATTTTTTACCTTTGACTGCAGTTCGTTCTTCAGCTCAAGGAGCTGGATCTCACGCACCAGGTGTTCCATAAGCCGCAGACCCCGATCCTTCAGTGATGCTGCTTCCAGCAGCTTCTGCTTGTCAGTGACATTGATCTCTGTGTTGGCACAGATATAATTGATGAGGTAGGTGCTGTTCTCGATGTTCCTGACAGCAAAAGAAGCCTCAGGATTGATATTCGGATTCAGCTTTACAATCTTCATGGAGAGGTCTTTCAGTGACCCGATGATGATGTCAAAGTTCTTTTCGTCATCTTCAATCTTTGCCTCAGGCATTGCTTTTACATGGGCAGTCATGTAGGGTATTGACTGTACTATGTCTATTACGGATATGCGTCTGCGCCCCTGAATAATGGCCGTTGTTGTACCGTCAGGCATCTCCAGCAGCTTGACAATCTGACCGAGGGTCCCTACCACATTAAGATCACGTATCTCCGGGTCATCTATCTCAGCATCTATCTGAGCTACGGCTGCAACAAGCTTGTCTCCCCGGTAAGCATCTCTCACCAGCTGAACAGATTTTGAACGGCCAACAGCTATGGGTATGACAACACCGGGAAAAAGTACAGTGTTGCGCAACGGAAGCAGCGGGACACTTCCCGGGATAACCACCTCCTCAAGCTCCTGGTCGTCACCGTCAGACAATATTGGGATGATCTCCCGCCCCTCATCAATGAGATCATGAAACAAAGCACTGTCCCACCTTCTTAAATCCTTTTTCTCCATAGTATTTTAAACTTCCCAAAATTACTCAAATATTAATTAACATGACCGCAAAAAAAAAGCTGCCCGCAACGGACAGCTCTCTCAGGCTTACTGAAAGCCTATTTTGTTTTCTTGTCTAGATGGCTCTTGTAGCGATTCATAAACTTATCAACCCTTCCGGCGGTATCAACAAGTTTCATCTTACCAGTATAGAACGGATGAGATGTATTTGAAATCTCAAGTTTTATAAGCGGATACTCATTCCCGTCCTCCCACTTGATCGTATCCCTCGAGAAGGCTGTGGATCTTGTAATAAAGGCGTTTCCGTTTGACATATCCTGAAATACAACCATCCTGTAATTGCCGGGATGTATACCTTCTTTCATAACTCAGTTATTCTTAATTTTTTAATCTTAAAATCCCTTTTCTAAGGGTTTGCAAAGTTAATTAACAATTATCAATATACAAACAGTGCGATAAAATTATTTCATCTTTTTTGGCCGGAGTGCTTCTCTGCCTGTATCTCCTCCATCTCCTCCCTGTAGGTCCTGTGGGGTATATTATTATTTATCATGTACCTGTAGGTGATGTGAGTCTTTGCCTTTTCGCCTCCCAGAGCTTCATATATGGATATCATCTTCGGGTTGAAGTCTCCCACCCATGAAAGTTCAAGCTCCTTGTAATAACGCTTCTTTCGGAAAACATTAAAGAGCTGCAGGAATATGGCTGACTCAATGCCGCTATTCTGGTATGAGGGATCAACACCGGCCACAAAGGCCCGCATACGTGTCATCTCATGCCTCTTTTTGTACCATAGAAACCTGATCATATTCCACAGGTGAATCTTACCGTTGAAATGCCTTAGTATCTGGTTGAGGTCAGGAAAAATAATGAAGAAGGCTACAGGCTTTTCATTGTGATATGCAAACCAGATGAGCTCCTCATCAATAAAAGCCTTGGCCTGGTTCAGTGATTTATAGAGCCTGGCAGGATCAAGAGGAGTGAAATCTTCCTTGAACACTGACCAGGTGGAATTATAAACCTCAGTGATGTCAGCTGCATATTTTTCAGGGTGTGAAAGTTCAAAATGGCTGAAAGTGTAACCCGGACGTTTGGATATCCACTCGGCGATCTTCATGAATCGCTCCGGAAAGACATCAACAACTCCCACATTCTTGTGATAACTGTACTGTTCGAAATATGTCCTGAAACCGTACTCCTCGAAGTAACTTCTGTAATATTTCTTATTATACGGCATCCCGAATCCGGGATGTGTAAACCCCTCTACCAGCAGACCCCAGTAATTGTCATTCTCACCGAAGTTAATAGGTCCGTCCATCGCTTCCATGCCTCTGTCTGTAAGCCATTTACGGGCGACGTCAAATAACATGAACG
>JAQBHM010000219.1:0-5036 GCA_032127795.1 Bacteroidales bacterium
CCACTCTCCGGGAGCCGTTTTCTGTGATCTGACTCCCAGGCTGGTAAGCAGTTCAATGAGTTTATTGACGTCGCTTATGTCAGGTATGTTTTTTATCCTGACCTTCTCCTCAGTAAGGAGGGTGGCACATAGGATCTGCAGTGCTTCATTCTTGGAGCCCTGGGGGTGCAGCTCTCCGCTGAGCCGTCTGCCCCCGGTGACTGCAAATGTTCCCATCAATGTCCTGTTTTATATTTCTTTTTTCCCTGGTTGCTCTGTCTGCCTTTGTATTTATCCTGAGGCCTGCCCTGGTATCTGCTCTGGGTCTTGGATTTCGGTGGGGAGACAAGGTCTTTTACATCCATCATCTTTAGGTTTTCAGGAGCTTTCAGCCTTCCCTTTGAGATCTCATGCAGATCCCTTATAATAAGTTCATCAGCCACCTGACTCTTGTTCCAGGTCAGATAATCCTTCTTCATCTGGTTGAGTATCAGGTTAAGAAGGTAATCCTTTTCCTCACCATCTGCCATTTCTGCTGCAGCCTCTATCAGCAGTGGAATAATACGGCCATAATGTGCATATCTGATCTCACCGTTATGATAAGGAACCTGGTTTGGCTTGGCCGTCAGCTTCATCTTGTCTGGTGCAGGATATGGCGCATCAAGCTCAAGGTCAAAATCGGCAATGATCATCAGGTGGTCCCACAGCTTGTGCTTAAAGTCTGTAACATCCCTGAGATTTGGATTCAGGTTACCCATGATCTGTATTACCGTTCTGGCTGCCCTGTTTCTTTCCTCCTCATCCTCAATGGTTTTGATATGTTCAATCATCTTAAGGACATTCCTGCCATACTCAGGCAAGGCCATCTTTTTTCTTTGCGTGTTGTAATCAAATGTCATCAGTTGAAATTTTAGGCAAAACTACAAATAATATTTGTCTTTCTGAGGGGCTGTTTCTCAGAGTCTTATAACCCCAGAAGCTGAATAGCCAATCCTGAAACCATGATAGTGGCGCCAGCAATTACATTGACGTAGCGCTCTGCAGGTTTAAGGTTTATATGGCTCAGGCCAAGCCTGAATGCCAGCACCACCATCATCATGGTTCCTATGGTGGCCACTGAAAAGAGAAGGGATACAATGATCACACCTGCTGCATTATTTGCTGCTGCCGGGTACATGAGCAGCGGAATAAGCGGCTCGCAGGGTCCCAGGACGAAAATAAGGAACAGTATCCACGGTGTGAGGTTTTTCCTGTCACTCATGTGTATGTGCGAGTGGGTGCTGTGGTGATTGTGTTCATGGACATGCAAAGTGCCGTCATGGTGATTATGCTGGTGCACATGTTTTTTCTTACGGTACAGTGAGCGTATGCTTATCAGCATGTATACCAGGCCGAAGCCTATAAGAAGCCAGGCCGCAATATTCCCCCTGAAAGATTCAAAAAACTCGAGCCTCGAAAGAGATATCCCGGCAGCAATACCGATGAAGCCCAGGATAATGGAGCTGGCGACATGCCCTAACCCGCATAAGAAGGTTATAAACATAGTCTTGCCCACGGTCCACTTGCGGGCCTCGCCCATTACAATAAACGGAAGATAATGATCAGGCCCCACGAGGGTATGAACAAACCCGATAGTGACAGCAGTCCCGGCAAGAAGTAAAGTTGAACCCTCCATTAACACAGATAATTTCTTTACAAAGATATTGATTTAGTGATACAGTCTACCTGCTCTCAGCGGTCCGGAAACCGTCTGTACTCATCAATTCACTGAAACCCATACCGGAACCGGAGAGCAACCTTCTTGAATCTTTGATAAAAACCATCATGTCATCATAGTTTGCAGATGACTGGAAGAATTCCGGCTTTTCTTCAAATTCATTACATGGTAGTATGTAAAACTTTCTGCTGCCATTCTCGGTGGGGGTGTAAACCCAGGTAAGGATATAGCCTGCTTCGGTAATCAGGATTCTGTCTCCCTGTTTTTTCATTTCAATCCTTATCATGGCTCCTCCGTCGGTTCTGCGCTTTCGCTGATTGGATATGAAGTTTCCGGTTGACCAGACAACGGCGTCAGACAGTCCGAGGGTATCTGCCTGTGCTGTCATTGGCTGCAGCACATGCGGGTGAGAACCGATTATTATGTCAGCCCCGCCTCTGAAAATTGCTTCTGCAGTCTGTTTCTGTGATTTTGATGGAAGTGAGTCATATTCATTACCCCAGTGTATCATGACAATGGCTACATCTGCCCCTTTCTCTCTTGCTCTCTGTATATCATTACTAATTGTGACAGTATCGATATACGAAACTATCCTGGGAGGGGGAACCACTATACCGTTGGTGCCGTATGTATAATTCAGCAATGCCACCTCAATTCCTTTTTCCGATATCACAAGTGGGTTAAGGGTATCACGTGCCTCACTGGTGAGCCAGGTGCCGGTATGCTTTATATCCAGGCTGTCAAGCACCCTGATGGTTCGTGCTATGCCTTTCGGACCCCGGTCGGCGCTGTGGTTGTTTGCTGTCGCCAGTACATCAAATCCGGCATTTCTGCATGCAATGGCAAGGGCGTCAGGGGAACTGAAAGCCGGGTAGCCCTTGTACGGTGACCCGCCCAGTGTGACTTCAAGGTTACCGAAGGCAAGGTCTGCCCCTGTGATGACAGGGCGTATATATTTGAAGACGCTGTCATATGAATAAGTCCCCGTGGAGTTATCACGTGCAGAGGCAATCTGCATATCATGACCCATGATATCACCTGCAAACAGAACAGTAAGCGTTGAATCTGACTGCTGACCATTAAGACCGGCAGAAGCAGATACCATCAGTGCTGCTGCAAAAACTAACTTTATGTTCATATGCGCTCTTTTTTTTCTCCGGCAGGAGCCTGATTAAGAAGCAAAAAGTAAAATCAGGTCATATGCCTGGCAGGAGATGCTGCATCAAAAATAGTCATAACTTTACAAGTTATAAACCCTGATACCAGTAATAATGGAATTCATTCATTCTGATCTCTTTACCTATGTTCTTATTCCGCTTTTCATATTCTTTGCCCGCATAATCGATGTCTCTCTCGGAACGCTAAGGATAATATTTGTAACCAAGGGAATGAGCAGGATAGCTCCCCTGATAGGATTTTTTGAGGTTTTAATCTGGCTCCTCGCCATCAGCAGAATAATGCAGAATCTTGAAAACTGGGTTTGTTATGTGGCATATGCAGCAGGATTTGCCTCAGGCAATCTCATCGGAATGCTCCTGGAGGAGAAGCTTGCTATCGGGCATGAAATGATCAGGGTGATAACCCGCAAGGATGCAACAACTCTGATTAATGTTCTGAGGGAGACCGGGCACGGTGTGACATGGAACAGTGCCCAGGGTGTTGATGGGGAGGTAGCTGTCCTTTACATAATAGCACGCCGCAGTATGATTGAGGATGTGCTTTCTCTTATCAACAAGCATAATCCCAGGGCACTCTATACTGTTGAGGCGATAAAGTATGTCAACAAGGAGATATTTCACAGATCGGAAGAGGCGAGACATCACCGGTGGATCTCCAACCGTGGTAAAAAAATGGGCAAATATCCTGTTATCGAGTCCCCGCAGTCACAACAATAGTGTCCCTGTCAATAATCTCAGGGGTCATGCGTGTGGTAATAACATACTTGCCGGCAACATCAGGGGTAAAGGTAATCAGGGTATCCTTCGTTACCATAACCTCAGGACATATCCCATAGCTTTCATAGCTGCCGACAGCATAAAAATCATATTTGAGATTATCCTTCTCGGTGAAAACAAACCGTAACTGTTTCCAGCATCCGTTGGGTGCAGAACAGACCGCTGTGATAGTTACGGGCTGGTTTATGATTCCGCTTTCAGGGATGAATTTTTCAGTAATATCTACAGCCACATTTGAATACGCCAGATAGGGCGCATCCATTTTGCATGATACCAAAGTCATCAATATAACAGATGACACAACAAAAAGGTATTTCATTTACAGTTTTTTTAAAGGTTTTATTTCAAACTTTCTTTTCAGGGACAGTACTAATATGATTCCGTGCCCTTATACACCTGAAGCCGCCCATTGGGCACAATATGGCCAATGAAGTCAACACGGCTGCCCCAGTTTGTGGTGACCATGGCATTAGCCATTTCTCCGGTGACATTGACATTCAATGATATTGTCAGAGACCCGGCAGTCCCCATGGTATTAAGGAGGATATAATAACTTCCGTTTTTCTCGTCCTGTTCTATTGAAGAATCTGTAATCCTACCCTTGAGGGTGATTCCCCCCAGGCCGTTATAACCCAGTCCTGACTCTGATCCCAGCTGTACAAAGACCTCTTCTCCATTTACTGAAACAAAGTTTATCCTGGGGTTGACATTGATCATTACACCTCCGCGTCCTCTGACGCGGTCGGCCTTAAGTATATACTGAGAAACATGTAAAGCCTTTGCAGTGTTCATGATCATTATCTGTTCGGCCTGCTTCTTCTGTTCTTTCTTCAGGATCTTTCTTTCCTCCCTGGTCAGATTGACCTGTCCCTGTGCCATCCCTGCCATCGTAATCAGCAGTATGATAACTGTTGTTGCTATCCTTTTCATAACGTACTATTTAAAGGTTTTCATGGCATTTATCGTACAACAACCGTACCAAGACAAGTGGTTCGGGAGTCACTTTTCACTTTAAGCCCGTGGAAACTGTGTCAGGTGTCATGAAGAGTCCGAAAGTGCTTATGTTAGGTTGTGCACGCGATGAAGTAATTGTAAGTTTTATCTCATCAGCCCTGACCGCAGGGAAACGTAAAAGTCTCTTATAACCTATTGTTGTGCCCTTTGCCACCGTATCCCATTTCACTCCTGTACGGGCTTCAATAACAAAATTCTCAACTCTTTGTCCCATGCGTATATCCTCCTGAAGCAATGCCACATTGAATGTTGCGGAGATTGCCGGTATAAAAGAAGCAACAGCCTTTTCCGGGGGGCTCCAAGAGGTATTGTTGTCACCGTCGATTGCATTTGAAGCTCCGCGGCCATAAGGACGGGCCCCCTTGAGGAGG
>JAQBHM010000220.1:0-8506 GCA_032127795.1 Bacteroidales bacterium
TGAGTTGATAGATGAACCTCCATACCCTCCTCCCGCGCAGCCATGATGGCTGACTGGTCGGTTGCAATGACAGCGGTAATGCCTGCGGCTTTTGCGGCGGCAATGATCTGTTTCATCAAGGCCGCTTCATTATCAAAGACAACAACATTGAGGGTGAGGTAGCTTTTGAGACCCTTTTCATTGCATATCACTGCAATCTTTGCCAGGTCTTCCACCGTGAAATTATTGGAAGAGCGTGAACGCATATTCAGCTGCTCAACCCCAAAATATACCGAGTCAGCCCCGCCCTGTATTGCAGCATGCAGTGATTCCCACGATCCCGCGGGCGCCATTATCTCGATATCGCTTCTCTTCATCAGGCGCAAAGATAACAATGGTTACTGTTTTTTCAGGGCTACCCTCATGCATGTTCCCCTGCCGGCCTCGGAATACCTGACGAATATTTTTCCTTTGTGGTACTCTTCGATTATTCTTTTGGAAAGAGAGAGACCCAGTCCCCATCCCCGCTCGCGGGTTGAGTACCCGGGCTTGAAAATGGTCTTAAAGTCTTTTTTCGGAATGCCTTTCCCGTTGTCCTCCACATCAATGCAAAGATCATTGTCAGATTCGGAAAGCCTTATAATTATTATTCCACGTCCCTTCATCGCATCGGTGGAGTTTTTTACGAGGTTTTCAATGACCCAGCCCAGCAATACCGCATTGGCAGGCGCCGAAAGACTTCCCCTGGTTTCATTAATGACATTCATGTCAACGGTTGAAGCTATCCTTTTCCTGAGATATCCGACAGAATTCTCAATAAGTTGCTGCAGGTCAGTCAGCTGAAGTTTTGTTTTGGATCCAATAAGTGAAAAGCGTTCGGCCACCCTGCTCAGCCTCTCAACGTCAGCTGACAGTTCTGACGCAATATCTGTTTCAGGATAGCGTGACCGGATTATCTCCACCCACGCTGATAATGATGAGGTGGGAGTCCCCAGCTGGTGTGCCGTCTCCCGTGACAGTCCTACCCAAACCTGGTTCTGCTCAGCCTGCCGCGATGCGCTGAAGGCAATATATGCCACCGCAATGAAAAGCAGTATCACCCCAAGCTGCACGAAGGGAAAAACGGTCAGCTGCCTTAGCAGTGAGCTCTCACGAAAAAATATATAATTTTCAATGCCGTTGCCCAGATCTATTGTGATGGGGTCATTCCGGTAACTCATGCGTTCCAGTTCGCTCCTGAGAGCGGCTGTGTCATTCATGGACGCCTTGCCAAGATTTCTGAAGGAGATAATGTTATGATCATCATCAGTAAGAATAATAGGAACGGTCCTGTTGTCCTCAATGATGCTGAAGAGAAACTCAAAGTCTTCAGAATTGCCATTCAGGCCCACCAGTCTTCTTGTTGCCTCCGCCCACATTGCCGCTTTCTTCCTTTCCTCAGTCTTAAGCTTGCCAACAAGGTCTCTTGTATAAAAGAGCGATCCAAAACCTATTATAACCGCAAAAAGCAGAAGCAGGATCTTCCATACGAGTCTCTTCCGGTAGATATCCATTGTTCTACTTTTTCTTCCTGATAAGTTTTTTCAGCGGACTTTCCTTTACGGAGTCCTCTGCCGTTTCAGTACGGGTTGTCTGTTCCCTTCCCTCTTCCCAGGTTATTGTGAACTTCGGTTTGCTCTGCTCTACAGTCTTTCTGATGGTGTCACCTTTATACCAGCCGTATTCTTCATTCAGAATACCCTTAAGGGTCTGTTTCTCTACGGCAATGTTCTCCTTTATCTCACCCTGTGCCTGACCAAGGTCGTATCCTACTGTCACCTCTCCATTTTCGCAGATAATTTTGAGAGGGACGGTTGCCTTTCCGGAGCCGTCAACCTTTATCTGGTTGAACGCTGCAACATTTCTGTTTTTATCACGCGCCTGTCGGCTAAGCACCTCGGAGAGAAGGACCCTGATATGGTATTCATAATCACCCTTGAATTCATGATTCCCGTAAACTGTAAAATTTCCGGCTGATGAGTTGATGAGCATTTTCGGAATTGAGACTGTGCTGTTCCTGATGAAGAGGTCGTTTTCGAGTTTGGAGAAAGTGATGTTTTTGAGTTCATCCACATCAAGGAACCTGGAAAGGCTCTCAACAGGTCCGAACTCTATAAGACGACCGTTTAGAATAGAGAGCCGGGCTTCTGCAACAAGTGCATTGGAGATAATATCAAAGTGCCGGTTCAACGGGGTCAGGATGGTCACATTGCCTGTAAGACGTCCGCGGAGATTGTCGCTCACAATGAAGTTCTGCCCGAAATTATTGAATGATCTGAAGGCATCATGAATGTCAATATCAGTTACCTCCAGCTTTCCCCTAGCTATGTAAGAGCCGTTTTTCTGTTTGCCGAGCAGCAGTTCTCCTGTAAGTTTTCCGCCAAGCCCATCAGCCTTTACATCGCTGAAAGTCATGACGTAAGGCTTGTAGGTCAGTGTACTCCTGAAATTAGCAGCCCGGAATCCTTTGCTGAAGATACTGTCGGCAGTAAGGGATACATCCATGGTCACATCACGGGGGAATATATTTAAACGGGTTGTGTCAGCACCGGTTGTGTCGCTGTCGTTTCCCGTAAACAGTGTTGTGATGAATCTGTCTGCATGTATATCACCTGTAACCTTCATTGTCTCAGGCCTTCCGGCGAGCCAGGCTGTAAAATTCCGCATCTCCGTAGTGACGGTGAAATTCTGCCCTTTATAATAAAATGAAAGGTCATCGGCAGTAAGGTGCTGATTTATCCTTACGGATCCGTTCACGCTGGAAAAGGAGACTCCTTTTGTTCCCAGTTCGGCTCCGAAATCAACGAAGCTGAATGCGGCAACAGGACCCAGCTCCGGTAATCGGGCAACGGTGAGTTTAACACCCTCGGGCAATGTTCCCGAGAGCCTGATATTGCATCTGACGGATCCCTCCTGGTGGCCGATGAACTTGGTCTTTATGATTTTTTTCAAATCGTCAAAAATAATATCACCGTTAAGAGAGAGGGAGACCTCCGGGCGAGTCAGGTTTTTGAGTATGAATGAGCCGGTAATATATGCCTGGCCAAACGAGGTTCCCAGGGTATCGACACTGAACATGAATGTTCCCGGGCTGTTATGACTACCGTTGGTGACACTGCCGCTGAAAGTGAGATTATTCACGCTCAGTCCTTGTGTAATATTACTCAGCCGGCCATTTGACAGGCTGTAGGTCACTTCGAAATGCGGAGAGCCTGCCTTGCCATAAGGCCCAGACAGGACACAGGAGAGATCAATAATGCCGCTGGGATTCAGCCCCTCTGTAGCTTTCTTCCATTTATCGGGCAACCGCGCTGCCAGATCAGAGATATTGATCTTCCTGCCTTCTATTGACATGTCAAGGGTCCCTGAGTTGTAGTTCACAATGCCGTCAATACCGAAATCAAGGCCTGCCAGTTCAACTGATCCGCGGGCGATGGAAAGAGAGCTGTTACTCTTCCGAAGTCTTATAACGGCCTTTCCGGGAATATCATGGAGGATTTTACCGTAAAGATCCAGTGTGGAGATATTTGAAGTGAGCGATACAGTAAGGAAGATGCCACTTCCCAATATCTCTCCGCTGAGACTGCTGGTCTCTATATTACCTGCAATGGTCAGTTTTGACTCTTTGTCAGAATAGACCGTCATCATATTTGTAGCGGTAATACTGTTGAGTTTCAGGTTCTTTCCGCCGCCCTTCGCTTCAGGAGAGAATAGTTCATAGTTTATTTTTCCCTTATCATCTGTGAGCAGGATCAGTTTTCCGTCCCTGGCAGCGATACTTCGTATGGCTATGGTCCCGGTAAGCAGCGAGGGAAGGTGAGCAGACAGGGAGAGAGTGGAGGCATAAAGAAGAGTATCGCCGTGTTCACCCGCAAACTGACTGGCGTCATAGTCGCGTGAAGGTGATATAAGGAGATCATTGAACCTGACAGTCACGCTGGGGAAAGACTCAAAAATGGTAACGTTAATTTTCCCGTAAGAAATTTTGGTATTAATTGATTTATTGAACTTTTCAATAAGAGCCGAGGCTATCCGGTCACGTCTCATCAGGGCATAAAAGCCCGGTACGGCAACTGTGAGAACCAGGGCTGCTACAATTAGCAGTAATATCTTATATGAAAGTTTCATCTGTAAGGCAGCGGGCACTGATTATTTTTTCCGGGAGAGGAGAAACGAAATATCATCACCGGGGCTTACTTCGAACGGTTCGCTGCCCCTGATGAATATGCGGGCCTTGCGGGGCCCGATGAGAGACAGCTTTTTGCCATCTGCAATGAACATGGTTCCTTCACGCAACCCGGCGACAAAGATGTCAGGGTTGACTTCTATGAATTCCTGTATCCTCTGTTCACGGGTCTCGCCTGCATGCCCGGCGGGATTGGCATCGAGGTAATGAGGGTTTATCTGGAAGGGAATAAGGTTGAAACCACGGAATGACGAAGGTTCTGTAACCGGCATATCATTGGTGGTCCTGATTGTCGGACAAACGACGTTTGAACCGGCACTCCAGCCTATATATGGAGTTCCGGACCGGACTTTCTTTCTTACAGGAGCAATAAGTTTATTGTCAATAAGACACCTGAGAAGCATCCAGGTGTTGCCACCCCCTACTACAATGGCAGTTGCCTCCGAAACAGCTTTCACGGGATCGGCGAAACGGTGAATTGATATTACATCATGCCCAACCTCCCGGAAACGCTCCTGCACTTTCTTCTCATAATCATCATATGAGAAGGTCACAGCAGCATAGGGAATAAACAGGGCTGTAACTTTTTTCGTTCCCAGGAAATCCCTGATATTCATCTTTGGATAATCAAGGTAAGCTTCTCCTGCATTTGTTGAATTGCTGATAAGTAGTAGTCTCATGTCTGCGTTGTTTGTGGATTTAAATACCGGCAGCACACCGGGGTTCGCCGCGTGTAAAGATAATTAAAAAAAGAAAGGCCACTCTTTCATGGAGCAGCCTTCATTACCGGATGTCTGTAAGTTCAGTCGTTGATTGTCAAAGCAATGCCTATCTCAAAAGGATAAAGCTCCGGGGCTTTGTTTTTCTCAAACATTGAAGAGAGATAGCATGTGCCGTATAGCTGTATCATTTCATATCCGAGACGCCCTGTTACTCCGTACCGCAGAAGGTTAAGACTGAAATCGTCGCGGTTTTTCGTTTTCTGTTTTCCGTTGTCATAATAAACGATCTTAGTATGAGAACCCAGCTTGACAGCCCCCACAACTCCTGCCCCTATATTTATTGCGGTTCCGCGAGAGACAGGTATCTGTGCCTCAATTATCACAGGCAAAATGGCATACACCGTAGCCAGCTTGCTCTTCTTAATGTCATCAGCAAGGGGATAGTAAGGGATAACAACACCGTCAGCATCAACAGTGATACTGTTATCATTGTCAAACCTGTAGTTATTGAAACTGATTCCTAATGATGTTACGAGACCGAAATGCCTGGTGAAGCCGAGACTGACATTCGGCGAGATCATGTTGAAAACAGTTGATCTTGAGGTATTGAGGTCAAAATAATTATCAGCCGGTTCCAGCGAAGTGGTCCAGAAGTCGGTCATGTAGTTATTGTACCCCAGTTCAATTCCTCCCAGGTGACCACTGAAATTGCTTCTGCGGTTTGTTTTGCGGTCATTGTCATGGAAGTCGTCGTAATAAGCTTCGTCATCCATGTTACTGATCCTAATGCCCTTGTTACCTATCCTGATTATGGTCTCATCGCCTTTATCTTCAACATTAACAGCAGCGTTGCCTGTTGTTAATACTGATGAGTCACCGGTTGCAGATTCTTCAGATGCCATAATGACATCTTCTTCTTCAAGAACCAGAGTGTCAGGTGGGGTAACCTCCCTTGCCTGCTGTTCCATGGTTTCCAGTTTCTTCAGTTTTTCAAGATTCTGCTGCCCGGCAGCAGGGAGTAACATTAACGTTACTGCAACTAAAAAGGATAATATCTTCTTCATGACTTTGAATAATTATGGTTATATTTCTTAGACGGATTACTCCTGCAGGAAGTTACTGCTCCCGGAGATTTTTTTTAACAGGGGATGAAAATGAGAGCAGTGATGAGTTGAAGTTTACGGCAAGAGGAGTGCCCTCGTCGGAGGAGACCCTGTCGAGTTCCATTTCCCACCCCAGGAATGAATTGATGCCATTCACGAATGCTCCGGCAATATGATATCCGTCAACAGGCTTATCGTTTTTAGCAACGGCCGCTGAAAGAGCCTTCAGGCCTTTCATAACCCAGTTTGATTCACCGGGATCATTCTGCGATTCAAAATGTATCTGATTCATTTTAACAGACCGCAGTTCGGATGCATCAACAACGGCTAATAGTCTGGCTTCTTCAGGTGATCCTGTCACCGAAAGAGGAGAGGTGCGAGATATTTTTATTCTCTCAGTCTGTGCAGGCACGACCGTATTCAGGGATGTATTTTCAGGAATTTTTTTTACTGTCGGCGGATGATCAGGTGCGGCAGGCGATGACACTGCAGGCCCAGGCATAACTGCCGTTATCTCTATTGAAGGCAATATGGCCGGACTGCTTTGTTGTACGCTCTTTTTCAACAGGGGAGAAAGAGCAAAAATAACCGTAAACGCTGCTGCAGAAGCCATTGAGGCATACATCACCCGTCTTGTGAACAAAGATGAAGATTCAGGTTTTAGCTGTGCACTTTTGCCATTCCATTTTTCGTTTCCCGGGATGAGCCGTATGTTCTTGAAATCCAGGGCAATCGCTTTCCTTTCAGGGTTTCCCTCAATAACAGATTCAAATTCCAGAAGCTGCTCATCACTCATGGCACCTTCAGACCATGTGGCAGCAAGCAACGCAAACTGATCATCGCTCAAATCCTCAGGTCTCCTGTAAAGGTCCCGGGGTGAGGGATGTTTGTCATCAAAGGGAATAAGCCCCGGAGTGTCATTCTCGTTTCTCATTGCCATACAGATGTTTTTACCAGAATGTTGCGCAAGGCAACACGGCCTCTGAATATGTATATTTTTACCTGTGCCTCTGAAAGACCGGTAATATCCCCTATTTCTTTGTAGCTGTATCCTTCATAGTCCCTTAGCAGTATTACAGAACGCTGTGCCGGCGGCAGTTTCTGCAAAGCATTGTGGAGCAGCTCATTGAGGTCGCTTTTGTTTTCCTCGGCATAGAGTGAAGAGTCATCATAGAATTCAACCGCCACGAGCCTCGAATCTTTGCGGATAACATCTATCATCCTGTTATAGGCTGAGGTAAAGAGCCATGATTTTACGGCCTCATACTCAATCTCCGTGACATTCATCCAGAGCTTTTCATAGGTGTCCTGCACTATATCCGCCGCTCTGCCGCTGTCTTTAAGGCTGCGGTAAATAAAGCGGTAAACATGGTCTCCATATTCCTTTACGGACTTATTGTACTCTCTTACGGTCATGCTCCGTTACTAACAATATAAAGACGGACAGAGAAGCCTTTTTGTTACAGTGAGTATCCAAAAAGAGGCAGTCTCAAAAGAATTTTAACCACCCCGTCCGTCCGCCTGCTGGCGGACTGCCACCCCTCCTTGAAAAGGAGGGGAAATATCTGAATATAAATACCTTAACTTTCTCCTCCTTAATAAGGAGGAGTACCCTGACCGTAAGCGTCAGGGGGAGGAGGTAACTTTTGAGACACCCTACTCTTATTTGTGCTTCAGGTCAGCTTATTTAAACTGATAGACTCTTACCCAGTCAACCTCCATGGATGAGATTCCTCCGATGGGCTTATCAACGCCGCCAGCAAGGTTGATATACATAGCCTCCTGCGGTACTCCGGCCGTTTGTCTCATCACTTCCACGCCGTTTATCTTCCAGATAAGGCTTTCCGGTCTCCATTCGAGCGAGAAAATGAAAAAGTCAGACAGGTACCTTGAGCCAATTTTTTTCTTATAATGAGTGCCAGGTGACGAAAAAAGATCAAACCAGACCTTGCCGTTACCTGAACGACAAACGTCAATGTGTGGCGTAATCCTGTCTCCCAGAAGCCAGAAAGCATTGCGCACCGCAGGATCAGAGAGCTTCACCTTGGCGGAGAAAATGCCGTACTTCTGCCTGAATGAGGCCCCCGTGTTCAGAAGTCCAGAGGAGAAAGAAAACTCCTTGTTATAAAACCCCTTTTCAGCATCCCATACTTTTCCGCTGATCTTCTGAGGTTTTGTGATAATCCGCAGAACACTGTGACGAACCTCAAAGTTGTCTGCAGGAGTATAAGCCTGAAGGTCAGATGCGATACTGTAACTGTCATGCAACAGCTTCTCACCCCAGAAATATTTGTTCAGCCATTTCTTTGTGTCGGGGCGGTCTCCCTCGAATTCGTCACTGAAGGTCAGCTCACGCTGTTTCAGGATGTCAAATTTGTTTGAGTCCCTGACACTGAAATACCATTTGATGTCCGGAGAATTCTTCAGGTCATTATAGGCTGAGAGCTCTTTGAACATCTCCGTTTTCTCAAAGCGGC
>JAQBHM010000221.1:0-4169 GCA_032127795.1 Bacteroidales bacterium
CACGGCCGGTCCCTGAGACAGGCATCATATAGACAGGTTCATATTTCTGAATGATCTGTTCCTGAGTCTCAACACTCTTTCTCGGGTTGAACTCATCAAGCATTATCTCCCTGAGTCTTTTATTAGTATGGCGATTCTTAAGTTCAAGAAATGCTGCCTTCCCCATTTTTGCCATGAGAGCGGCGGTGGCAGAATCTTTCTTCAATATGTTTATATTCCTGACACTTTTGAATTGCCCTGCAAGGCTGTCGAGGAAATCTTCAGCCATGTCAGCTGTTGCAGGACTAAATCTGTCCTTTTTCAGCGATGTAATAAGCTCTTCGGGAGGAGGGTCAAATTCAGCCAGGTCAGATAACTTTTGAATATACCTGCTGAGTTTCCCGAAGTTGTCTGAAACAATATCGCTATACTGTGAACTGTCGCGATACTGACGGCATTCCCACAGGTCTCTCCGCAGGGCTTCAACCAGGAACGAGGCATACCAGATGTTCTGGCTTATCTCCATATCATAGCCGAAGAAATTCTTTTCATACCTGTTGCTTTTGTACTGTTCAACGGCAAGAGCTTCGTATGCCCAACGGGCTGGCATCAGATCTCCCAGGACCGGCACATACTCATTAACTGTACCTTCTCTCCTGTGAAGATTGTCAAATTTTACAAGCACGCCGCTGAACAGAAGCTGTGGAATGATGATAAAGGGTATAAGGATGTAGATGGTGACTACCGAGTTGAATGCCGATGAGATGTTCAGTCCTATCAGATTGGCAAGAGATGAGGTGCTGAACAATATGATCCAGTATGTAAGGGTCATCCCCTTAATCCCAAGTATCAGGTTGCCCGCAATAACAAAGGAAAAGGTCTGCAATGCAGAGATCAGGAACATCATCATCACCTTGGAATTAATGTAACTGAACCAGCTGAGGTTAAGGAAAGACTCCCTCTTCAGAATTTTGCGGTCCTTCACGATCTCCTCGGCACTGATTATCAGCCCCATAAAAAGAGCTGTAATCACGCACATGAACATGTATGCCGGAAGGTTTTCGTTCTCACTGAAGTTATATGCCTGACCCGACACAT
Source organism: Bacteroidales bacterium (assembly GCA_032127795.1). GTDB lineage: Bacteria > Bacteroidota > Bacteroidia > Bacteroidales > VadinHA17 > SR-FBR-E99. The sequence continues at coordinate 1,078 of JAQBHM010000221.1, forward strand.
TCCTTGTGAAGAAAGCCAGCAAAACAGCCAGAAGAGGCGCCCCAAGAACGCTGATAAGCATATATTGCCTGTCGGCTATCTTTGATAAAAAATCTCGTATATAGAAGATTGCCGACTGTTTTGCCAGTCCGGGTATTGAGTAATTATTTTCGGGCAGGGGTTCCCGGGTAATGTTTGTTACTGCATATGATTTGCTTTTTTCTTTTTCAAATTTCTCAGCCCATTCAGCGGGTGAAACTCTTCTTAGATGTGTGGGTTTGCCGTATTCATTGACTACTTTTGATTCTATGATCCGGAGCAGCTGGTCAGCATCCACATTGCCACATGTAACGCATTGGTCTTCAAAGGAATTAGCAAGATTGGCCCGGGTTCTGAACCAGATAACCGCTTCGGTGGGGTTTCCATAGAAAATCTCGTAACCACCCTTATCGAGGATCATGATGCGGTCGAACATCTTGTAAATGTCTGATCCAGGTTGATGGATGGTTGTAATGACAAGCCGTCCCTTGTAAGCTTGCTCCTTAAGCATGTTCATCACCACTTCCGCATCAACCGAAGAAAGTCCTGATGTGGGCTCATCAACAAAAAGAATTGTGGGTTCCCTTATAAGTTCAAGAGCTATGTTGAGCCTTTTACGCTGGCCCCCGCTGATTATCTTGTAAACCGGACTACCAACCTTCAGGTCTCTTATTACATCAAGATCAAGATCTCTCAGAATGCGGTCCACCTCTTCCTTTATCCTTGCATCACCGAGATTATGGAGGCACATACGGGCATTGCAGTACAGGTTCTGGAAAACAGTAAGCTCCTCAAAGAGGAGGTCATCCTGTGGCACAAATCCGATGACCCCCTTCAGGTGCTCTTTACCTTCAGGAGTATTAAGGTCATAACCGTTGATAACCACATTGCCTGAGTCAGGTTTGGTAATACCACTCAGTACATTCAGCAGGGTGGATTTCCCCACACCGCTCCCTCCCATTATTCCAACCAGCCTGCCTGATTCTTCATGAACAGCAAGCTTTTGAATCCCATTAGCACTGTTTCTGAACCGGAGGCTTATATTCCTCGCATCAAGCGAAACCCTGAGCTTAAATGCCTCCCCTGCAAACACTTCGGCAACATCATAGTAATAAATAGCATCTGTAGCTGAACCTCTGATTGATGATCCGTGGTCAAACACGTAAGTCTGCCCCGGGAAAATGTTCTGTCCGTTAAGAAACAGGTCTTCTTTGCCTGAAAAGCGCATCAGAAGTGTATTCGTGCTGGATACGTTGAGAAAAATGAGCCTGCCCTTGAAGTTCTCACTTAAAAGGTGTTTTATCCCCTCCTTTTCTGTCACATTATCACCGTCAATTATCAGAAGCCTCTCCTTTCTGATTCTATCGCTCAACGATTCAAATATAAATCCCTGTATATCTTCGTATTCTGTCCTGTGGATATTGAATGCCGTAGCTACCGTCTCAAGGAATTCAAGCTCTTTCTCTTTGATCTCGGAACTGAAAGAGATGAAGTCCATCAGTTGAACCATCACATAAATCTTTTGTTGTTGGTGGAGCTCCTCATTTATCTTTTCGCAGATAGCCAGAATCCGCATTGCTGTCAGTGAGGTGCGCTTCCTCTCCTGAATACTCCCTTTCGATATTATGTCAGGATGATAAAGCCTGAAATATTCATCGAACATAGCCATATATTTCAGCACCTGCTCATTGTTCAAATGCTTTTCGAGGAAGAGCCGTACGATATCCCTGCCCCTGCTGGATAGCGCAGTGTCATCATGAACATCGCTTATCAGTGCGAATATCTGTATCAGAGCTTTAAGAATGGGTTCACTCATTCTTCCGGAATTATTTTAAAGTGCTTAATCTGCTTTTTGTAGCTAAAACGTCAACAGATTCAGTCAGAATTATATATTTGTTCAAGAAATTCAAGTTAATAATAAAAATGCTTCCACGGAAAAAAATTCAGATTTACTCTAAAGCTGTGCTTCATATGGCTCAGAGACTGAAATTTTCCTGCTGAACCTGAGAAGAGACTTCTATGGACAAGCTGATACTAGGCCATACTGTCTTCACACCAAGGGTCATTCTTGATCATGAGGAGCATATTCTTGAGATGGTGGGAGAGTCCAGGCCTCAGGATGCACGAGAGTTTTTCGGCCCCATCTCTGAATGGATGAATGATTTCAGCGAGGCGCTGTTGAGCTCGGACGGCAACAGCAAACCTGTTGTATTCAATTTCAATTTTAATTACTTCAATTCCGGATCCGCAAAGTGCATACTTGATATATGCAAGATTCTGGCAAGGATGCGTTCGCAGGACATTGATGCTTCTGCCAGATGGCATTACGTAAAGGGTGATGATGACATGCTTGAAGCCGGCAGGGAGATGTCGCAGATTGTGAACCTGCCCTTCGAATTCATAGAATCTGAGATGCAATGAGATCTGATGGCGGATTCGCTGACCCGGCAGATTTCAAAAAGTATCATTCTGAACCGGTTGCGCAAAGCCTTTATGATGATTTCAGGAGGATAAACAAGTTATCAGCCACTGTCTCTCCGCTGCGTAAGAAATTTGAAGACCTCGGGCAAACAAAAAAGCAGTTCTGGATTGATTATGCTGCAGGAATACCCGAAAAATTCAGTTCGTTAGATCTGTATCTCCGGCCTTACAGGGATTTTTGCAGAACTTGCATCATTACTGAGGATGAGATAGCTGCACTTACTGCAATGGACCTTAAAAGGCTCCCTGGCAAGCATCCCGTTGAAGAAAGAAAGCTCTTCTTCCGTGAACTGAATTATCTTGTCCCTGCCAGCCTGAAAAAGGCAGGGTATGAGATCGTCAGGGATGAGGAGATTGCGGGAGTGAGCATGTCACTTACAATGAAGATTGCCAGGGCAGTTCATGGAGGTTACCTGCGTGAAATAATAAAACAGGCTGCCGGTAACTCCGGAATTAAAAAATCAGGTGTCAGAGAATTTGATGATCTTCCTGCCGGGATCCTTCTTTCCAACATTGACAATGCTGTTCATATACCTACGAAACTGCTTTCCATTGGCTACAGGATCAGGCCTGTGAAGAAAGGCTTCAAACCC
>JAQBHM010000222.1:0-10572 GCA_032127795.1 Bacteroidales bacterium
GAACTGCAATGATCATTTGTCAGGAGCATATACAGGTGAGATATCAGCAGCCATGATACGAAGCACCGGTGCTGCAAGTGTAATCATTGGCCATTCAGAACGTCGCACCTATTACGGCGAGGATGATGCTTTGCTGGCTGCCAAAACTGCGGAGGCATTGCGCAACAGCCTTCAGGTAATATTCTGCTGCGGTGAAATATTGCCCGAAAGAGAACAGAACAGGCATTTCGAGGTCGTAAAGCGTCAGTTGGAAAATGGTCTCTTTGTTCTTTCCGAAAATGATTTCAGGAAGTGTGTCATTGCATACGAACCTGTATGGGCAATTGGTACAGGCAGGACTGCCACACCTGACCAGGCACAGGAAATGCATCACTATATCAGAAGGCTTGTTGAAAAGCAGTACGGGAATAAAGTGGCTGATGAGACAACTATTTTGTACGGCGGAAGCTGCAAAGCATCAAATGCAGCAGAGCTTTTTGCCAATGCAGATGTTGACGGCGGATTGATAGGAGGAGCATCTCTTGTCAGTGAGGAATTCTGTAACATCGTAAGAGCCTTATAATTTATGATGAAGAAGATTATTATCTCACTCCTGGCTGCAGCTGCCATTTCTCTCTCAGCTGCGGGGCAGGATTCCAGACAGTTCTCCGGTGAAGCATCCAAATTCACCGCCGAGCTGACTGAATTTATGGGAACCCTTGTGAGTAAACCCCAGAAGGATGAGGTAGATCTTTTCATCTCTTATTTTGACAGCACATGCTACTCGAATGAGGTCAGGGATATGATCATCAATGTAGCAAGCCAGTTAAGGGGTAGAAGGGTAAGACAGGTACCGGGTTTCATATACTATGCCCGCACGCTGACAGACTTTGTAATAACCATGCAGAGCCAGGAAGAGATCAGCGCATGGCTCGCCGGCCTTAGTGAAACTGTTTTTGATCCTCGTTATACCAACGGCTCAATTGAAAAATTCATTGAAGTGACAGGGCTGCTGCTGGTTGACAACACTATCTATTCAGCAGGTTCAGTTAGATGGAAGACTAAGGAAGGGACTGTTGAATTTGCACGTGATACCGTTTTAAAGATTGACATCAAAGCTGTGACACTGACATGCTTCCTTGGTAAAGACAGTACTGAAATTTATGATTTTACGGGGACATACTACCCCGATGCCTTTCTGCTTCATTGTCAGAAGGGTACAGTTACCTGGGAAAAAGCCGGCTATGATCCTGCCAAGGTCTTTGCTACGGTAGCTGATTTTGATATAGATGTCACCAGGAGTGAGTTCACGTGTGACTCATCACTCCTTACTCACTCAACCTATTTCCGCGAGCCGGTTGTTGGCACACTGACAGACAGGGCTGTGGAGATAATCACACCCGACAAGGCAACAATGCCTCGTTTTGTGACCCTCGAGAACCGGTTTTTCATTGATGAAATTTATGAAGGGGTTGACTATGAAGGAGGACTGGCACTTGAGGGCGCAATTGTGCGCGGTACAGGATCCGACTGGTTGCCGGCTGGCGTCAGGCTTTATCGCCATGATACGCTGTACGTAGATCTTAAGTCGAAGAATTTTCTGCTTTCACAGAAATCTATCAGCAGCTATGAGACATCTGCTACTCTCTATCTCAGTAATGATTCAATCTATCATTCCAACCTGGGCTTCACCTATAACACCGGCACCCGTGAAGTAAGCCTTTTCCGTACCACCAGCCCCTTATCTCGCAGTCCATATTTTGATTCATACCATAACCTTGATCTTACCTTTGAGCACTTGTCATGGGATATGGACGAGTCATTTATTACAATGTCACGTACCAGGGGTTCTTCTATAGGCGCTGCCAAGTTTGAATCGGTTTCCTTTTACAATGAGGCTAACTTCTTCCGCCTGATGCGTCTTGATGATGTTCATCCGCTGTACCGTTTCAGAGACTTCGCAAAATATTACGGTTCAGAGGTCTTTCCGGTTGATGCGTTTGCCCGATGGACGCGGATGCCGTTAGAGCAGGCCACAGCCATGTGTATTGAGCTGGCAAACAATGGTTTTCTGTTCTATGACCGCAATTACAATGAGGTTACCGTAAAGAAAAAACTGGATGACTACATAGCTTCATTCGCGAAGAAAAAAGACTATGACGCCATCGCCATTATGAGCGAAGCAAGCGGCACGGAGGAGAATGCTATTCTTGACCTGAAAAGCTACCGCATGACTATCTCCGGAGTACGGGCCGTATCACTGAGCGACTCACAGCGTGTGGCAATTATTCCATACCGGGGGAAACTGGTAGTGGGTGAAAACAGGTCCATATCCTTTGACGGGATAGTACGAGCCGGACTATTCACCATTTACGGCAAGGAATTCTCTTTTAACTATGACACTTTCTATATCAGGCTCCAGAAAATTGACTCAATACGCATTGCGGTAGAGACAGACAAGAAAGACGCCTACGGACGTCCGGTGATAAAGAGAATTGACAACATGATTGAATTGGGCACTGCCGAACTCTTTATTGATGACCCCAGAAACAAGTCAGGGCTGCGAAGCCTGAAACAATACCCCATCATCAATGCGGTCACTTACTCCTATATCTTCTATGACAAGATCCCCCGGCTTGAGGGGGTCTATCCGCAGAAAGACTTTTATTTCCGCATAGATCCATTCACTTACAAAAACCTCGATCATTATTCGAATCATGAGATAGCCCTGGCGGGTGAGTTTGTGGGCAGCGGTATCACTGAGCCCATGAGACAAACACTGACAGTTCAGCCTGATAATTCACTGGGGTTTTCCATGACTGTGGTGCCGGAGGGACTTTCCGTTTACGGTGGCAAAGGAGTGCTGTTTGATCACCTGAGCATGAGCAACTCGGGCCTCATCGGAAGCGGCAGGATGAGTCACCTGACGGCAACTGCCGTTGCTGACACTTTCCGCTTTTATCCTGATACCATGAAAACCCGGGCACTTAGCTTTAATATGGCTTCTGATCCATCGGGTAAATTTCCGTTGCTGAACTCAACTGATGTCGATATCAAATGGCTTACCGGACCTGATGAATGGTATGTTTATAACAGAAAAGACAAAATGTTCAGCATGTACGGCAACGGTACCACTGCTGATGGCACCCTGATCCTTAAGCCAGAAGGCCTTTACGGTAAGGGAGAGGTGAATATGACCGATGCCCGAATAACCTCTGAGACCTTCAGATTCGGAAACAATGCAATTGATGCTGATACCTCTGACTATTACCTTAAGGCACTCAGGGGCTACGGCTACGGATTTGTGGCAACAAATACCAGGACACATGTCAGTTTCCCTGACCAGCGGTCAACATTCAGCCTCAATACTGATTCATCACTTGTGGTATTTCCCGAGATAGAATACATGTCAAAGATGACAAACTTTGAATATGACATGAATACCAAGGTGCTGGATATGTGGCAGAAAGGCAGGGAGTCAACCACTCTCATGCCGGCGGATCAGCTGCTGAAAGTGCCGCCAGGCATGGTGGAGAAACCTACTTTCCTCTCTACCAATAACATGAAAGACACGATAAAATTCCAGTCCGGATCAGCATCGTACTATCTGCAGGATGAGTATATCAAAGTCAAGGATGTCAACTATATCCCCGTTGCTGATGCACTGATACAACCCGGTAGAGGTATTCTGTACATATCAAAGGGAGCCAGTATCAGGGAGACTGACAGCGCCATCGTGGCTGTAGGCAACAAACATCTCTTCCATTCTGCAAAGCTCAAGATTGAAAGCAGCGCAAACTACTATGGCTCTGGCAAATATGATTCTATTGACGAAAACGGCAGTATTCAGAGTATAAACTTTCCCTACATTAAGGTTGACACAATGGCCACGAAAGCCCAGGGATATATAGCTGAATCACAGAAATTCACCATTAGCCCTGCCTTCACATTTTCAGGCGATGTATCACTGCGTTCGCATGATGATCATCTTAGATTTACCGGGACCGCAGGTATTGTTACCCTTTGTGAAAATATTAATAACAAACCTGTGAAATTCAGTGCTGCCATCGACCCGAAAAACATTCTCATTCCAATAAGTAACAAGCCCAGGGATAAAGATGACAACCTACTTTTTTCAGGGACCTTCGTAACACTTGATTCTGCAGGGGTCTACAGCGCTTTTCTTTCGCAGCGCAAATCATGGAGTGACAGCACCCTCGTTAGAACCAGCGGATATCTCTTCTATGACAAGGGCGCCGGTGTTTACAGGATAGCCTCCCTGGAAAAACTATCTGACCTGACACTGCACGGCAATATGGTCTCTTTTGACAAAAATTACTGCTTACTGTTCAGCGAAGGGCGTATTAACTTCGGAGTGAACTATGACCTTCTCAAAATGAGTAGCTCGGGAAAAGTGGTCAATGTCACTGATTCATCCAGGGTTGAGGTACAGACGATTCTTGGCTTATCATTCTATTTCAGTTCTGAAGCAATGCAGATGATGGCTAATGATATCCGCATGGTTCCTACACTCAAAGCTGTCAACCTCTCTTCGCCATTCAACAAAAAAGCAATGCGTGACCTTCTCGGTGTCACGGCAGCCGACAAACTGGTAGAGGAATTGCAACTGTTTGGGGTGGTACGGGCCATGCCTAAAGAATACAACTATCAGTTGCTTCTTAATGATGTGACCCTTGAATGGAACCCAAATTCATTGTCATTCATTTCAAAGGGAAAAATAGGGATCGGATTCATTGGCAGTCAGCCTGTTAATGTATATGTCGACGGGTTTGTTGAACTCCAGCGGAAGAGATCAGGCGATCTGCTGGACATTTATCTTAAGGCAAACAACGGAACATGGTACTGGTTCTCCTATTTCAGAGGAGTTATGATGAGTTACTCATCCAATCTTGACTATAATGCACTTCTGAATAATCTCAAGGAGAAGGACAGAAAGCATCCGGACTCAAACTCGAGGGTGACATATAAGTACATGATCGGGTTACAGGACAGGCTTGCAAGATTCCTTCGCAGGATGGAGAACAAGGGTCTACCTGATGGTGAGCAGTTCAATGATTATGACCGTTAACCGGTGGTGCGGCCACGGTTACCGAATTCAATCACTTCCATATCACTTACCTTGCCGCTTTCAATTGTGAAACGCAGCATCGTCATGACTTTATGAATGCCGGTTCTTCCTGCTGAACCGGGGTTAATGCATAGCATACCGTTGCTTCTGTCATACATAACCTTCACAATATGTGAATGCCCGCAGACAAAGATATCAGGTTTCAACTCACCTATAAGATCCCGCGCCCTGTAGTCATAACGTCCGGGATAACCTCCTATATGAATCATCAATACCCTTTTCCCTTCAACAGTAAAACTCAGGTACTCGCTTGTGGCAACCCGCACTTCAAAACCGTCACAGTTTCCCCATACTGCACGCAAAGGCTTGAACGCCTCAAGCTCAGTAATAACATCTATATTACCCGCATCACCGGCATGCCAGATCTCATCAACGCCTGCAAAGTGCTCATAAACAGAAGGATCAACCCATCCATGGGTGTCTGACAGTAATCCGATCTTCATACCCTCAAAACAAATTATTAGTGAGCACTAAATTCCATAAATTTGTGAAAAGATCATACACCATGCAATTATTTTATACTTCAGATATTAACGGCACCTCTGCAACCTTTACCCGTGAAGAATCAGGGCATTGCCTGAGGGTTCTGAGAATGAGAATGGGTGATGAAATAAACTTCACAGACGGCAGGGGAAATCTGTACGAGGGGCTGATCAACGGTGATAACCCGAATATGATGAAGGTATCTGTCACCAGAGTTACTGAGGAGTATGGAAAAAGAGACTATCATCTTCATGCAGCCGTCTCCCCCCTAAAAAACACTGACAGACTGGAGTGGTTCATTGAAAAAGCCGTGGAGATGGGTATAGATGAGATTACACCTCTGATATGCTCACGTACTGAAAAAAACAGGATCAGGAGAGAGAGGCTTGATGGTCTTATAATGTCAGCCATGAAGCAGTCTGTCAAGGCATATCTCCCGGTATTGAATGAACCAGCCATGATAAAGGATTTTGTTCAAAAAGATCATGCCGGAATAAAAATTGTGGCTCACTGCAATAACCTGCCGGAGCGCAGGCCAATCTCACAGGTCATAGAGCGAGGAAGAGATACGGTTATAATGATAGGCCCTGAGGGCGACTTTACCCCTGAGGAAGTAATGATGGCAGTGGAAGCCGGATTCATACCAGTACACCTCGGCTATAGCCGTCTGAGAACAGAAACAGCAGGCGTCACCGCCTGCTGCTCCGTCTACCTTGCCAATATTTAACCGTCAGCTTCCGACAAAAAAGTCAAAGACACTGGTGATCTTCTTTACAGGTACATTGTAAAACTCTGTATAACTGCATTTCTCACAGATTATAGCACTGTATTTGGCTCCCTGAATATTAAAAATCTGGGTTAAAAGGCTGTATGCAACTCTTATCTCATTAACCCTGTACCTTTTACTGCTGCATTTTGGACAGGTATATTTTATCATTGGCATTTCACTTTTCATCATTGGTCTCATTTTGTTTTTCGTTCCTATTCTTTTTATTACGTCCGGCCTTACGAAGCGCCTGGTCGAGAATCCACTCTATCTGACCGTTGGTGCTGCGAAACTCATCAGAAGCCCATTTCTCAATGGCACTCAGCTTATCCGGGTCGATGCGAATGATAAAGGATTTTTTAGGCATGATCAAGTGTGCAGCGTACCGGTGTTAATGATAGGATTAGGATCCTTGTCACCACACAGCACCACCATGAGATTACTTACCATCGCTGCCTTTTTCTCTTCATCAAGATCAATAATTCCCTTTTGCGAAAGCTGTTCGAGGGCCATCTCAACCATAGAGACTGCACCTTCAACAATCTTGAAACGGGCAGCTACCACTGCCGTTGCCTGCTGGCGACGCAGCATGGCTCCTGCTATCTCTTCAGAATAGGCAATGTAGTTTATCCTTGCCTCAATCACATAAATACCCGCAATCTTGAGCCGGTCACGAATCTCTTTCTCAAGCTCCTCATTTACCTCTTCACCTCCGCCACGAAGCGTAATCTCATTCTCATGAGCCTCCCAGTTGTCATAAGGGTACAGCCCGGCAAGCTTACGCAATGCCGCATCACTCTGCACAAGCACAAAATGCTCATAGTTGTCTACATCAAATGCAGCCTTGAAAGTATCCTCAACCTTCCATACCAGGACAAAGCCTATTTTTATCGGGTTACCGTTCTTGTCGTTCACCTTGATAGGCTCACTGTCAAAGTTACGCGCCCGCAGTGATATCATCTTCCTGACATAAAAAGGCACTGTCCAGAAAAAGCCGTTATCCCTGACCGTGCCCCGGTAGGCACCGAAAAGGATCATTACGCATGATTCATTTGGATTGACAACCAGCAGACCCGGAAAGATCAGCAAGGTCAATAAAATGAAAATTACACCCAGCCAGATAATCTCATGGATAAATGAAAAGACCATGGCAGTGACAACCACAAAACCCAAAAGCAGGAGAATATATCCTGACCAGGGCTTGAAATGTTTTTCTTCTTTCATGATATATGATATTAGTTTGATATCACAAAGATATCATGTAAAAATACAAATGTCAAGTAAAACCGAAAAAAAAATTAATTTTGGCACATGCATGAGAGACATACAGACCGGGAGAAGTATTTCAGGGAGCAGGCACAGACCACCAGGAAACATGTGATCCCTTTTATTGGTACTGTGAAAGCTATTGAAAATCAGACCACAGTTCTTGAGATAGGCTGCGGTGAGGGTGGCAACCTTCTTCCTTTCCTCGAAGCCGGATGCAGAAGAATCACCGGGATTGACATTTCTGCCGGCAAAATAGACAATGCCCGTAAATTTTATTCTGCGATCAGTAACGGAGAGACAATTGAATTCATCGCTGCAGACATCTATGACTCAGCCACACTGGGGAAGTTTGACCTGGTGATGATGCGTGATGTTCTGGAGCACATTCATGACCAGGAAAGGTTCATCGGTTTTGTCAGAGCTTTCGTTGCAGCCGGCGGCATCCTGTTCATTGCCTTTCCCCCGTGGAATAATCCGTTTGGAGGTCACCAGCAGATGTGCAGCAGCCGGGTTCTCTCAATGATGCCATGGATACATCTTTTGCCTGCCGGATTGTACCGAAGGCTGCTTAAGCTTTCGGGAGAGAGCGATGCAAAAACCGAAGCTCTTCTTGAGATCAGGGAGACAGGTATAAATCTCGGGAAGTTTGAAAAGACATTAAAAAAAGAGGGACTTCCCATTTTAAAGAAATCCCTCTGGTTCATAAATCCTAATTTTGAGGTCAAGTTCGGATTGCGTCCGCGTCACCTTCCCTCATTTCTGGCAGCCATACCGGGTTTAAGAAACTTTCTTACGACTACCGGTTACTATATTATTTCAGTGCCGCATCAAGAGCGTTGATGATGGGCTGGGCTGAGAGCTTCGCCCCTACGGCCCTGTTCATCCAGTGCTGGGGTGTAAGTCTGCCCTGGCTGTATATACGGTCTATCTCTTCTGAAAAATTCTTTCCCTTCATATACTCGTCAATCTGGAACTGTATTATCTGCCCGTAAGCATAGTTCGGCAGGTAGAGAGGAACTTCCACCATATGAGAGTATATGGCCAGCAAAGGAGAATCACTTATTCCCATCACCGGAGCAAAATATTTGTTCCACACTTCTACAGCATGGGCAATGGTCTGCTTCCGGAACTGCGCCGGTGTAGCCTCCGGGTTGTCATAGAGCCATTTCCAATTCTTCATCTCTACCATTCCAACACCCATTATCTCCATTAGAGACCAGGCAGCATCCAATGTCTTCAGCCTCTCCTTCTCCGGATTATTCTCCTTTATCCCGAGGAGCATCAGGTCACGGTCCTGAAAGAGAAAAGCTGCTGCTTCCGTGAAACCGGTGTTCGGTACTCCGGCCATCATAAAATAGTCAACGTCATACAGTGATACCGTCTGCTCAACATTATGGCCAAACTCATGAACAGCAATATTATAGCCCTTATAATCCATCCCGGTGGCTGAGATACGCGTTCTGAGATGAGAGACAGAACCCTTCATTCCAGCACCCCATGCATGACCTGATCCGCGGGCAGGATCAACAACTATCTTTTCAGAGATATACTTTGCTCTTTCCGCTGACCAGCCCAGTGTTCTCAGCATGGAGGGCATCGCGTAATTGAATGCGGCAGGATCAGGATAGAGCTCCCTTGTCTTTGAGGTAAGCAAAGATTCAGGTATTGTGCTGCGAGATTTGAATCCGTCGTACCAGATATCATAAGGTCTCAGGTCACGGCCAAGTCTCTCCCTGATCAGTCCGGCCAGCCCGGCAAGCTTAGGCGAGCTGAGATATTCATCGAAAAGGGCTTCCACCTCTTCCTGCGATATCTCCATCTCACCTGAGAATTTGCGCAGGATTGCAGTATTCATTTCAGGGTTGTAAACATCAAGGGCTTTTACAGCATTGAATATTCTGACAACATGTGAATAGCGTGTGTCAGGCTCAGCAGCCGCTTCAATCATAGCGCCCTCTCTGGAGACCTTGTTTGAATATGGAGCCCACTCGTAATCAGAACTGTTTATTACAACTCCGGGTATCTCCTGGTTGATGATGCGTTCCATCACCCTGTAAATCATCTCCTGTTTTTCCGGTCCCGTTTCCTTATCGGCATAATTGGCCTTTATTTCATCACGGAGGTTCCAGTGTGAGAGAAGAACCATATCATCGGCAAAAAGCTGACGGCCGTCATCAGTACGGAGATGCCCCATATGAATATTGTATTCAGCTATATACATCTCTGCATTGCCGGTAGCTACGTTTAAGGCCTGGTTCAGCTCTGCAGGCACTCTTGACACAAACTGGTCGCCCAGGCGGGCCATTGCCCATTCTTCGCGGCTCCATTTAACACCCAGATCCTCCTTCTCAGCAAGGGTAAAGTATGGAAAATTAAGGGCTATGACGAAGGCAATCTTGTTTGAATAGAAATCTGACTGAACGTGCGAACCGACGGAGTAATTTCCGAACATACGGTCAATCTCATCAATCCCGCCCACAGACATGTCAAGCACTCTTCTCAGGTCAAGGGTGATCTCGTTCATATTGCCCCCCAACGATTCGAAGTAGTTGCTGATCTTAAGAAATATGGTTTTGCGTTTTGCAGGATCAGATATAAAGTTGGCTTCAGCGAAGGCTGTAAATTCTTCTGCTGTACCATCCTCAGCCCTCCAGAGTGATGCGGCATGCTTCACTCCCTTCTCAAGCATGAAGAGATCTGCCGAGGGTTGTGCAGTCATGATATTTTCAATTGCCGTTTTCAGTACAGCCTCATCAGGGAAACCGGCAGCGGGAGCTGTCACTTTCTTTTTTACAGGAGACGAACAGGCAGTCATGGCAGCAATTATCAGTATAAAAAACTTTCTCATTTGAACTTTAATTATTCATTAACAATACTATTGTACGAACTCCATGGCATAGTATTTTGCTGTCAGCTTCTCCCCCGT
>JAQBHM010000223.1:0-2752 GCA_032127795.1 Bacteroidales bacterium
GGGATCGGGAGACTGCCTGTAACGGATACCACTGGTGCAGGGATTGTGACACGCAAGATTGGATCATATCCGCTCACTCCTGCCTTGGGTTCATGGAAAAACATTTTGTGTATGGTTGCCGATGATGAGGACGGAAATCTGCATATGACAGATGCTGAGAGCCTCAGCACCCAGGCATATGCCTCTGCGCCTCCGCTGACAGTTGACAAGATCTACCTCGACGCTTACCGCCAGGAGACATCAGTTACTGGCAATTCCTACCCTGATGCTGTAGCAGCAATAAATGACCGGATAGCATCAGGATGCCTGATATTTAATTATGTAGGGCATGGCAGTGAAACAGGGCTGGCTCATGAAAGGGTTGTAAGAACTGACAATATAAACTCATGGAAGAACAAGGGCATGCTCCCGCTCTTTATAACAGCTACCTGCGAATTCTCAAGGTTTGATGATGTGGAAATAAATCCGGCCAGCGGAGTAATTACGTCACGTACTTCAGCAGGTGAGATGGTATTGCTGAATCCTGCCGGGGGAGGTATCGCATTGATGAGTACCACCAGGGTGGTATGGTCAGCACCCAACTTCACCCTGAACCGCAATATTTATGACTATGCCTTTTCAACTGCGGAAGACGGCAGATCAATGCGGATGGGTGATATCATCAGGCTTGCCAAGATAAGCTCGGGCACGGGAATGAACAAACGCAACTTCCTCCTTCTCGGCGACCCCGCCCTGAGGCTGGCATGGCCGGTGAACGGCAGAGTGGTTACTGACAGCATTAACAATGTCTCAGTGGAGATGGTGACTGATACTCTCATGGCATTGTCAGTAATTACTGTAAGCGGTCACATAGAAGGCCCTGACGGCAGTCTCATGACAGGATTCAACGGGACTGTGGAACCGGTAGTTCATGACAAGAGTTTTTCGGTGAGTACTCTCGGTAATGACGGGGGCTCAATAATGAGTTTCCCGGTCTCCGGAAACATTATCTTCAGTGGCACCACAAAGGTAAAAAACGGCCTTTTCAGCTTTTCCTTCATCGTCCCCCTGGATATCAATTACACCTTCGGCCAGGGGAGAGTGACATATTACGCCCATAATGAAACCGTTGATCTTAACGGGACCTATACCGGACTTGTTGTAGGAGGGTTCTCTGAGATTAATATAAATGACACTGACGGACCGGACATACGTCTTTTCATGAATGATACCCTCTTTACAGCAGGCGGCATTACCGACACCTCACCAACGCTGCTGGCTTTGATAAGTGATGACTCAGGCATCAATGCCACGGGAGCAGGCATCGGTCATGACATCATTGCATGGCTTGATGACGACCAGTCAGGAGCAGTTTCCTTAAACAGCCATTTCCGAACTGACATAGGAGGGCACAGGTCCGGTAGCCTTAAATATCAGCTGCTGGTTCCTGATAAGGGTGAGCACACCGTCTCCCTCAGAGCATGGGACAATCTCAACAACCCCTCGGTAGCCACTCTCCGGTTTGTTGTGGAGACAAGTGGCATGTTCCGGCTTACTGACCTCCTCTGTTATCCAAACCCTGCTGTGGCAGATGCCCGGTTCTCTGCCGGCCATAACAGACCTGATACCGAAATAGCCGTGACAATTACAATATACAGTACCTCCGGAACGGCACTCAGAGTATTAAAAGAAACTGTGAATACCTCAGGTTATCACCTGCCCGATATCATGTGGGACGGATGCGATGAGTCCGGCGCGAGACTGGCACGGGGCTTCTATATCTGGCGTGCCGACGCTCTTACCAGGGATGGTGAGAAAGCTTCGTCTTCAGGGAGGATTATCATTTTGTAAGACAATACAATATCTTAACTTTTTTTTTGTTTTATATTTGCACCAACTTAGAATTGAAAAGAAAAATGAAAAACAAGGCACTTATTATTACTGTATTACTGGCCTTACAATTTGCCGCCCTGCCGGTTTTCGCACAGGAATCAGACCCCCTGAACGCAATACAGACCGTGGTACCTTTCCTGACTATTGCTCCTGACTCACGTGCCGGAGGTATGGGAGATGTAGGCGTGGCAACATCGCCAGATATTTTCAGCATGCACTGGAACCCTGCAAAATTTGCTTTTATTGACGGTAACGGAGGCTTCGGTATATCATACTCACCGTGGCTGCGCGCCCTGGTTCCTGACATAAACCTTGCTTATCTCGCCGGATATTACAGGATTGACAGCAAGCAGGTAATTGCATCAAGCCTCATGTACTCATCACTTGGTGAGATACAGTTCACTGATGACTACGGCAACTACCAGCGCAACTTCAATCCAAATGAGTTTTCTGTTGACATGGCATATTCACGCCTCTTTTCAGAACATTTCTCAGGAGGTGTGGCATTGAGATTCATCTATTCCAATATCACTGGCGGAAGCTTTGTAGGTGCCACTGAAACAAAAGCAGGCACTGCTTTTGCCGCTGATGTCTCCGGATACTACAACACTGATCTCAAGCTGGGTGAGAAAAGCGGGAAAATTGCTGCCGGTTTCAACTTTTCAAATATAGGCTCGAAGATGAGCTATACCGACACGCGTGACCCTGACTTCATCCCCATGAACATGCGCCTGGGGTCAACATTTACTGTTAAACTTGACAACTATAATGCTATAGGCATCTCACTGGATGTGAACAAGCTCCTCGTTCCCACACCGCCGGTTTATGATCCGGTTACCGGGGAGTTCATTGTCGGTGAGGATCCGAATGTATCTGTCAG
>JAQBHM010000224.1:0-7741 GCA_032127795.1 Bacteroidales bacterium
ACCGCAAGACAGCAAGACCGATGGACCGCAAGACTGCAAGACCCCAGATCTCAGCTATCAGCCATTAACCATTCGACACTAGACATTAGACATTCGACACTGGACCCTCAGACCTCGTTTACAGCCTGATGACAGTTGAAGGCAGGTTTACTCCCCTGAACTCAAGCAGCAGCGGAGTCTTCTTTTTATCCGGTGCCAGGGAATTGACGTCAACGGTTATACTTCTGTTCTCCCCCGGCAGAAGTACAATATAGTTATCATCAAAAAATACCGGTGATGCGATCTCTCCCGTCAGGGCTACAACAACCTTCATCCTGACAAAGAAGGCAGCCACATCGCCGCTGTTTGCAATCTCGATTGTAAACTTACCCCTGTTGCTCTTCATCATCTGTGCCACGATCCTGGCCTCCTTAAGCTGTGTCAGCTCCTTTCTGTCTCCTGATGCCGGCAGCCAGTATGTACTCTCATCTATCTGCTCCCCTGTAGACATGTAGGTTATCTTCAACTTCAGGAACAGCACTCCCTCACTTCTGCCAGGCACTTCAGCATCCCAGAGTTTGACATTACTGTTGGCAGCTGCTATTATCTCCTTATCCTTTTTCCATATCTGCTTCCCGGTCTCATCAGAGAGAATGGCCTCTACCTTTAGTCCTTTCCTTTCTTTTGGGGTGGCATTTAACAGGTATATGGCAGAGTCAGCGGGGTTGAACTGCATATGCACCGATGCAGCTGCATGTTTGTATGCATAGAATGTAGCATTCTGATCAAGAAACCAGTCGTAGAACTGGCCTTTAAGCGCCGTCCACGGATTCTGGCTCTTCCAGATAAGCACCCCGGTATACCAGTCCCACATGTGAGCATTATGCCCTTCCTGCAGTGACCTGTACTGCTCATAGCCCACCAACTGCGCCTTCATTACAAAGTCTTCGATGCCCGTCACTTCGCCGTAGCTCTCTATCATGCCACCGTAACCCTGATACTTATGATATCTCCATACCTGGTTCATCTCCGTATCTGTGGGTGGCACCAGGTCCTTCTCATCCATAATCTTTTTCAGGCCCTCAATATTTGGCAGCCCCACAGAACCTATCTCAGGATTGAAGGGGTACCACTTCTGTGTAAAGAACCATAGCGGGTCCTTTACCCCATAGGGGCCGTCGCCGTTTCCGCCTATTGTGTTCCTGAGCAGATCAGGCGAGGTGGACTCATTGATATAAGGCCGTGTCCCGTCAAGCTTCTCCAGTTTAAGGGATATACTGTCATCAAGACCAGGGGCAGGAGGATATTCATTGCCTCCGCACCACATGACCAGTGAAGGGTGATTGCGCAGCATCTTTACCTGGTCGGTAAAAGAGTCAATAAACAGTGATTTGTTATCAGGATAATCGCGTCGGCACTCCTGTGACTCGCTCTTCTTCGGGTCATCCCATCTTCCGTTACAGTCGCCCGTAACCCACAGGTCCTGCCACACCATGATGCCATACCTGTCGCATGCATCATAGAATTCCGGTCTCTCGGTGATAGATCCGCCCCAGACACGTATCATATTCATATTCATGTCGGCATGCATCTTAACCTCTGCATCATACCTGTCAGGATTAAGACGAAGCATAGCGTCAGAGGCTATCCAGTTCCCTCCCTTGATAAAGACCTTCTGGCCGTTAATGGTAAATACTCTCGATCCTGTCTCCTCGTCAAAATAACCTCCGGCTTCTCTGAACCCGAATGTAATATCCTCACGGTCATGCGCCTTGCCGTCTTTTCCCATAAAGGTTATCACTGCCGGGTACACTGAGGGCGATCCTATCCCGTTAGGCCACCATATCTTGGGGGCAGTCTGTTTGATCTCACGAAATGTTATGATTGTTGATGAGTGCGGTCCCATTTTCACCTTCTCCTTTTCAGTGTTGTTAAGGAAGTTGAGAATGGCCTCTCCCTCCACCGGTTCATCAGTGTCATTTACCAGTTCGGTTGAGAAAGTCACGAAAGCCGGATCCTGAAGCTCGGCCGGCAGTCTTTCTCCCGGAACGCGTGTCTTAGCAAATGAATTGCGAATGTCAATATCTCCGGTGATCTCAATGGAAACCTTATCCCATATGCCGGTGTTACGGTCCCTGACCGGCTGTATCCAGTCCCATCCTGCCGTGAACTGCATAGTCACATCACGTCCTATGGTACCATCGCCACCCTGTCCCCCGTTTGGATTACCGGGATTGGCGGGCGGTTCAACAAGAACTGCCAGCCTGTTATAACCTGTGTTGTTAAGGTACGGGGTAATATTATACTTCTCACGCAGGAACATACCCTCATGCTTGACGGTGTTTATGTGCTGGCCGTTGAGATATATCTCGGCAAAATAATTTATGCCCCTGAATTTGAGCCACACCTGCCTCGTGGAGTCAATCCCCTCGGTGGAGAACCTGTTATAAAACCAGTATGTATACAGATCACGTCCCTCGGTATACACATCAGGTATCTTTTCATTATTCATTCCGTAAAACGGGTCCGGCATCAGGCTGTTGTTGACCAGCGTTGTCAGAACGGTGCCCGGCACAGTGGCAGTGATCCAGTTTGCAAGCTCAGGATCACTCTGTGTCAGAAGGCAACCGTCTGTTGCCAGATCAGAAGCTTTTATTGCTTTCCATCCCGTTGCCAGCTCTGTTTCCTGAGCAAGAAGGAGCAGGGAAGAAAATGCTAAGACAGTGAAAATGAATAACTTTCTCATTATTGGTTCAGGTTACAAACGTGAATGGCAAGTTATTAAAAATATCGGTATCTGCTCCACCCTGCAGGGCTTCGCGAGGCATAAACCGACAATAGTACTGCTGTCACACAGAATAAATATCACTTATCCTTTGATTATACAGAATCATTTGTCAAAATTGCAGGTTGGATTAATTCAGGTTTATGCAGGCCATCAAGGCAGGGGAAAGAGAAAGGCTTTTCATTTTAAAACTTGCGCAGCATCGCCGATGGGGTACGGTAGTGCTGCCCTATATAATCGAGCGTATGCCGGGGGTGGCATATTACCGCATTGCTGAGACTCTGTCACCGCATCCTGACAATACCACCCTGTCTCATCTCGACAATGAAGAGCGCGAGATAGTGAGGCTGGTGAATGAGTATTCCGACAGGAATCTTTTCAATCTTTTCTCCAGGCACCGCAATGTGAAAGAGTTTCTTGAGAGCCTTAATGACAGTGAGTTTGAGACTCTCATAAAGCCCTATATCGAAGCCAGGATCTCCCAGTGCCTGCATATTGTCCTTAATGAAGAGGTGCCACTGTTCCATCAGAAGACCAAAATCAACAGCCTGCATCCTGAAGACAGACTGACAATGATACCCGAACCGGCTACGCCTGTCTTCAGGTTCGACCGCGGACCTGACGGCAGCCACTATAGCCTGATAATTGATTCGGAAGGGTCACCGTTGAATCTTCGCAAGGGGAATGTGGAGATCCTGTCAAACAAACCCTGCGTGATAAGAGCAGATGACAAAGTCTATTTTATCACAGACATCGAAGGGGCAAAGCTGAAGCCCTTCCTCTCACGCAGTCATATATATATTCCCAAGGCCACGGAGGAGAAATATTTCAGGACCTTTGTTCTCTCTGTTGTTAACAGTCATAAGGTATCAGGCACCGGATTCACCATAGAGGAGGCCATCCCTGAAAGAAGGGCATACCTTACCCTCGAGACGGGCATCAAGGGCATCCCTGTGGCCCTTCTCAGGTTCAGTTATGATGACCGTTACATCTACTATAATGATGAGGTCTCCCGTTTTACAGCTTTCAGGGCTGATGGCGGGCACTTTCTCTTTCGTCACAAGAAACGCTACCCTGACTGGGAGAAGAGTTGCATAGAGTCGCTGGCTGAGTCAGGTCTCTTCTCCGAGGACGGCATAAGCTTCACTGTGGGAGGAGCCAGGGAAAACAGCAATGATGCTGTTTATGAACTCATAGAAACCATAGCTCACAGCAAGAGAGTACTGACCGAAGCCGGCTTCATAATAAACAAAGGCAGCCTTGATGTACCCTACAGCCTTGAACCGGTGCAGATGAGCCTGAGCCACCGGCTTGAAAACGACTGGTTTGACCTTAAGGCGATAGTGACGGTAGGTGAATTCAGTATCCCGTTTACGCGTCTGAGGAAGTATATCCTCGGGGGTATCAGGGAATATCCTCTTCCTGACGGCACCATTGCCGTACTGCCTGAGGAGTGGTTTACACGCTACAAGGGTCTCTTCGAGATGGGTCACGATGAGGATGAAAGCCTGATGGTGCATAAACAGCACTTCAGCATCCTCAGTGAGGCCCTCACCGAAGAAGAGTGTGACATATGCCGCAAGCTCGAGAAGCTTGTCATGCCTGATAAGCTGCCGTTACTGCAACCACCTGCAGGACTGAAAGCCGAGTTGCGTCCCTACCAGGCTGAGGGGCTCAACTGGCTATACTTCCTCCAGACAAACAATCTCGGCGGATGCCTTGCTGATGACATGGGACTGGGAAAGACACTCCAGACTCTGGCACTGCTGCAGTGGAACAGCGAGAACCAGGTCATGCCGGATGAAGAACAAAGGGAAGGACAACTTGCACTGTTCGGCGCCAACACAAAGAAAAAACCCTCACTGATAATTGTGCCTGCGTCACTCATTCATAACTGGCACAATGAGATACGTAAGTTCTGCCCCTCAATGAGAACGCTGATTCACCAGGGTTCAGGTAGAGCGAAGACAACATCGCTGTTTTCACGGTACGATATTGTCATCTCCAGCTATCATACCGTACGCCAGGATATAGAGTTCTTCAGTGCCTTCAGTTTTTTTTACACCGTGCTTGATGAGAGTCAGCATATCAAGAATCCTTCTTCACGCATTTACCGTGCAGCGATCAGGATAAAAGCGGAACACCGGCTGGTGCTGACCGGGACACCTGTGGAGAATTCACTGACGGATCTGTGGACCCAGCTGAGCTTTGTCAATCCCGGCCTCCTGGGCTCTCTTTCCTTCTTCCGCAGGGAGTTTGCGAAGCCTATTGAAAAGAACAACGAGGAAGATAAGGAAAAGCGTTTGCGGAAGATGATCCAGCCTTTCATCATGAGACGCACAAAAGCCATGGTGGCAAAAGAGCTGCCGCCGGTATCCGAACAGGTGATATTCTGTGACATGGCTGATGACCAGGCAGTAATATATGAAAAGGAGAAATCAGCCGTGCGTAACAGCATCCTTGAGAATATTGAATCTATGGGAATAGAGAAGTCAGCCATCATGGTACTTCAGGGGCTCATGAAACTGCGTCAGATAGCCAACCATCCGCTTCTCACCGACGGCACTTATGAGGGTTTGTCAGGTAAATTCGAGGCAGTGATCCAGAATATTGAAAGTATCATCCTGGAAGGACATAAGATTCTGATCTTCTCATCTTTCGTCAAACACCTTGAGCTGTTCCCCGAATGGCTTAACAGGAACGGCATCGGCTATTCCATGCTCACCGGGTCGACACATGACCGGGAGAAAGTAATTAATGCCTTCAGGCAGGACCCTGCCATAAAGGTCTTCCTTATCTCACTTAAGGCGGGCGGCGTAGGTCTTAACCTTACCGAGGCTGATTATGTCTTCATTCTTGACCCCTGGTGGAACCCTGCCTCCGAGATACAGGCTCTCAGCCGCGCACACAGGATAGGGCAGGACAAAACCGTGTTTGTTCACCGTTACATAACAGCCAGGACTATAGAAGAGAAGATACAGCATCTGCAGGAGAGAAAGTCAAAGCTGGCAGATACATTCGTTGAATCCAGCAACCCGCTGGGAGATATGGACATCAAGGGCATCCTTGAAATAATCAACTGATTTATGTAGTTTTACGATGTCATCAAATTAAAAATACAATGCAGAATTTTCAGAATCATCCGCTGGCAGGTGCCAGGGACCTTGACGGTGCAATGATCAGGTTATGGGACTTTTACAGGAAGTATTTCGTGGGTTTGTACATTATCTCGGTGATATCAGCCCTCTGTTCAAACCTGATCAGCTCAACAATTGATACCAATGCTTTGATGCAGGCCACCGGTGATCCTGAGATGCTGTTATCTATGATGAAGGATATAGCCCTGCCCTACTCTCTGCTAATGCTGGTCTCCTTTGTGTTTACAATTATACTGCATGCATGGGTCCTTGGAAAGCCACTGGATGAAAACTATGGCATAGGTGGGGTACTCACTGATTCCGCCAGGGTTTTTATACCCTTTCTCCTCGCCGCAATCGTAATGGGTTTTGGTGGAATAATGCTTACCGGAATAGGACTGGTGATGCTGGTCCTGCCCGGGCTATTTGCAATGTTCTATTTTATCACTGTATTTATTTTTGCCCTGCCTGTGGCACTCGCCGAAACCAGGAATACAGCAACAATTATCAGCAGGTCTTTTTCACTGGCTCACAAAAATCTATGGCCCAATATGGGCTGGCTGGCAGTGGTGCTATTGATCATGTTAATAGCCTCCATGGTTGTGGCCGGCATTGTCATGCTCCCCTTCACAGGCACATTTATCAAATCAATTGCAAATCCTGAAGAAGCGACAGCGATGCTGGAGATGGCCAGGAACCCGGTTTACATCATTATGAGCTCCCTTGCCGGGGGTCTTGTAACACCGGTATTCCCTATACTTGCATTTATCATGTTCTTCAGGAACAGTGAGAAGAAGACCGAGGAAGTAATACATCAGGCAGACGAAGAGAGGGTTAAGGTAGAGGATCTCTATCCGAAGATGCCTGACAAAGAATAATAATACAACATGAGGGTAGTTGCATTTAACGGCAGCCCCCGTAAGGGAGGCAATACCGAGATACTTCTTAATGAAGTACTTAAAGTCATAGCATCACACGGTATCGATACTGAACTGGTGCAGGTTGGCGGCACCGACATCAACGGGTGCAGGGCCTGTTTGCGCTGCAGAAAAGAGAATGACGGCAGATGTCATAACAACTCGCCCTTCATGAATGAATGCATAGCCAAAATGGAAGAGGCAGACGGGATCATCATCGGGTCACCTGTCTATTATACTGATGTTACTGCCGAGGTCAAAGCGCTGATAGACTGCGCAGGATATTCCATGGGACCGGTCAACAGGCTGAGACACAAACCGGGTGCAGCAGTTATAGCTGTAAGGCGTGCAGGATCAATACATGCCTTTGACACCATAAATCACTTTTTCCTCATAAATGAAATGATAGTCCCTGGATCTTCATACTGGAATATGGGAATAGGGAGGCAGAAAGGCGATGTCCTTGATGACGCTGAGGGTATAAGAACAATGATTACCCTGGGTGAAAACTTTGCCTGGTTGCTGGAAACAATAAATAAAAGAGGAGGATAAATCTATCCCCCTCTTTAGTCATGCGGTCCTGCGGTCCTGCCGTCATGCGGTCCTGCGGTCCTGCCGTCATGCGGTCCTGCGGTCTTGCTGTCCTTCCGTCATGCGGTCCTGCTGTCTTGCGGTCCTGCGGTCTTGCTGTCCTTCAGGTCTCCTTAATTTATCCTTTCAACTTTCGCCTCTATGGACTTTATGGACATTCAACATTCGACTTTCGACTTTCGACTTATTCTATTCCCGGTCCCCAAACCGTTTCCCCATCACTCCGGAGATCTTTTCGTCAGGGTACTGTTTTGAGAATGTCAGCCAATAGTCCTTCACTGACTGCTTGACCTCTTTTCGCAGCAGCAATATGCCAACAAGGTTAGGTACTG
>JAQBHM010000225.1:0-5794 GCA_032127795.1 Bacteroidales bacterium
TGAAGTGTGATACGGTCTCTGCCTTTGACTGTAAAAGCTCTTTCACATTCCTGGTCCTGATATAATCGATAATTCCCTCCACGAAAAGAACAAAACCTTTTGCGCCGGCATCCACAACGTTCGACTTTGCCAGTATCTTTAGCTTCGAGGTGGTTTCAGAAAGAGACTTTCTCAGCACATCGAGGGAGCTGAGGAGGAAGAGGTTAAAATCAGTAAACTTATGCCAGCTGGCATTAAGATATTCAGCCCATTCCTTAATGACGGTCAGCATCGTACCTTCTACCGGGTTGGAGACTGCCTCATAGACATATCGGACAGCCCTTTGAACACTCTCAGCAAACTGCCTGAGGTTGACGGTGGCTACTCCGGTGGTCTCAAGGCTCAGCCCGTAGAGAAACTGAGCGAAGATTATTCCTGAGTTGCCCCTGGCATGGATAAGAGCTGCCTCGGCGATACGCCCGGCAGTGATCTTGTAATTCCTGTCAGGGTGGAGAGTCTCAATGACTGAGCTGATAGTTGATGCCAGATTGGTACCAGTATCCCCGTCATTGACCGGGAACACATTGATCCTGTTAAGTTCTGCCTGGCTGGCTATTACCCTGTTGCCTCCTGCAATAAAGGTGTAGTAGAGGTTGCGTCCGTCTATCTCCGTCAGGGGTGAAATTGCTGTTAATGCCATTTATGTACTGCAAATAAATTCTAAGACAAAGTTAGTTATAATGTATGAACCAAGACTAATCATTATCTGCTGATCAGGCAGATACTCTTTCCTGCCTCATTAAACAACATATTTTTGAAGAAAATGTTTAACAGAGACTTTTCAGCACCCTGTCATCTTCCCACTGGTGTTAAAGCTGAACAAATCCACTATTTTGATAAGCTATTCTGTCAGTACTATCATTCCCTCCCTGGGAATGGCCCTGTAGACGATCTTTGCCTCGGCCTTGGGTAACCAGATTTTTATATAAGGGGTATAGGGAGGTATTTCAAATGTTGCAACTGCTTTCATGGTTGCTTTAGCATCCGAGTATTTCTCCTTCAGGTTAAAAAAGAAACGTGCTCTGCCGTCAGCTGCAATTGTATCTTCCTTCTGACCGAAGAAGAACCTGATATTTTGGTCTGTCTCCAGGGTGAAGAATACAGCTTCAAAGTCAGTTGTGTCTGGTTTGGCATCCGTCACGGCCTGGGAGGTATCTTTGGGTGCAATCTTGATATTTACAGGGTCTTTCCGGAAGGTGGCGCTCATGCCGGTGATCACCAGCGGTTTGGCGAGCATGCTGTATACAGCCTCCTGGTTTACTCTCTGGAAAAAGGGACTGACCTCAAACTCACTTATACTTACACTCCTGATTGTCACACCTTTGATCAACAGTTGTATTGAACTGTCACGCATATTGATTATCAACCCAATGGAGTCTGAGTCTGCCATTTTGACCTGCGCACCCAGGAAGGCCTTATGACGCAGAAGGTCTATATATCCCGGTATGGAACACTGATTGATAGTATCACTCTCTTTTTGTTCTAATGAATTAAAATAGGCTTCATCAAATGCGCGGACTGTATGGTTCACCGCAGAGACTGACCTGACAAGGTAAAAAATCACAACTGCCAGGGTTACTGTCCCGGCAACTATCAACCATTTATATTTGCTTAAACTCATGACAGGATTAACCGGTTAATCAGTAAATATAGACTTTTGATCCGATACTAAGAGCATTGTAAACAGTCTCAAGATCTTCATCATTCAATCTGATGCAGCCATGTGTAACAGGCATACCAAGAAACCTTTTATAGATTGTCCCATGGATCAGGTAGCCATCACCAAGGCTCATTGCATAATCTCCCAGCACACCGTATTCATAACGTGAAGCATCTACGGGACCCGGTATGGGGAGACCCTCTTCAACGAAAGCCCAGTCAGGCCTGCGCCATACCGGGTTAGTTATTTTGCCCTGTATTGTGAATCGGCCGCGGGGTGTCTTGAAGATCCACTCCTTTTCGCCATCTTCAGTCTTAAGAAGAGTGTAACTTCCTGATGAACAGAATCCTTCACGCACCAGCTTGCGGCTCTTGTAGAGTGAAAAACGGTTGTCAGTAGTATTGATTACTATATATGTGGAAGTTGGAATATAACTTGCCAGTTTTCTCTCCAGCCGGGCAATGTCTGATTTTACGAGTGTTATCTGCCTCTTTATGTTCTTGTTCTTTAAAAGAGTAGAATCAACCTTGCATTCAGCCCTGCTTGTTCCCCAGGAGCGCTGCAGCGCCGGTGCCAGGTATACCGGGATGGAGAAAAGTAACAGTAAGAGCAAAAGTGCTCCTGCAGTGATCAGAGATATGCGCACAGGTTTGCGGGAAAAAATATCCCGGACAAAGAACAGTACCCGGTTTTCTTCTTCCGGCTTATCATCTCCATTGAAAGGAGTGGTATTGTCTTTTTCTTCTTCCATAGCCTTTCGGTTCTGAACCTTATCTTGTTGCAATATACTGTTCTAGTGGCACGGATGATCCTATAATGGTAACGGGAGTTCCCTTGCTGACATGCTTGAAAAGCAGGTCCATATCGCTGTTCACCAGAGCCACACATCCTTCAGTCCAGTTGGCTCCCTTGCCTCCGTCGCCGTGAATCTCTATCATCTCTCCAATTTTTGCGTCTGCCGGAAGCCTGCCATTCTGCACTCTTACCCTGAACTCCTCCAGATCCTGCGTGTTAGGGTAGTTTATCATAAGTGCCTTGTGGTATTTGGTTGACCCGTTAGACAGTTTCTTTGTAACAATGTAATTACCTTCAGGAGTAGCATAATCACCACGGCTCACTTTGTCGCCCATCCAGTTCTTTCCGAATTCGACATCAAAAGTGTATTTCTTCACCCCTCTGTGGTAGAGGTGGCATACTCCGGGTATCTTTTCGATAACTATCGCATAAGTTCCGTCGTTGCGGCTCTCCCTAATTGTTTTTCCTGCCCAATC
The DNA here is from genome assembly GCA_032127795.1 of Bacteroidales bacterium. Classification (GTDB taxonomy): domain Bacteria; phylum Bacteroidota; class Bacteroidia; order Bacteroidales; family VadinHA17; genus SR-FBR-E99. Next base: position 2,971 of record JAQBHM010000225.1, read on the forward strand.
CTGCCATTGTCTGTAATTGGTAAAGTATTCTACCACCTTATCATTTGCATATTTATATGAGCCGGAAATATAATCACCTGCCTCAGCAATCTTCACATTCCCGATTACATATTCTTCCTTTTCGAAAGCTATCACAGCTTCTTTCAGCAAAAGCTTTCCCCTGGCGTTTTTCTTCTTTATCTCCTGGGGTAGCGGAAGTGATACAAAGATCTTTTCAAAATTACTGACTTCACCTTTGAGCCTTGTGATCTCACGATCAAGGTTCGCTTTCAGATCATTTGCTTTGGCTATGGTGCTCCTGGTAGCTTCCATGGCCTTTTTTTGTGATATTGAAGCGAACATACGTGCGCGCTCATAATCACGGAAAAGTATAAAGCGCTTATTTTCAGTCTTCCACGATATCATTGCCGAGTCATAGAAACTCTGGGCTTCTCTGAATATCCTGGCGGAATAAATAACTGAATTATGATCTCTGGCCTGATTGATGGCTGACTGTGCCAGCACAATATCCTTTATTGGAGGTTCCGGTATGAGAGCAATAAAGAGCCATGCCAGCAAGGCGACGAACACAAATGTCAGTATTGAATATATCAGGGTTTTAACCAGGGATCGCTTCATCAAAACATTTTGTATTAAAAAAATCCCCGGGCTTGACCCGGGGATCCATTTTCAATATCTTATGGATATTATCTTCTAACTTTTGCGATAGCATCTGTAAGTTCAGTGTTGATAGCAGTAAGAGCTTCGTTAGCAGCTTTTACCTTATCAAGAACCTGCATGTAGTTCGCTCCGCTGTCAAACAGTACCTGAGCATCATTAACTGATGTTTCAATAACTGTCAGTTCACCTTTGATCTCATCAAGAACAGCTTTACCTTCTTTGCCCTTGGGAGCTTTTAAAACCAGTGCCTGGGTGTCTGTCATAAGTGTCTTAACCTGAGCCAGCATGGTCTCTGCTTCAACTTTTACTTCATCTTTCTTAACAGCTGCGTCTGAAACAAGTGTGCCTGCACTAGCTGTAAGAGCATCGGTTTTTACTTTAACATCTTTAAAGTTCTTAAAGAGTTTTGACTTCTGAGCTTCTACATTCTGCATAATTACTGACATAGAATCATTGAGAGCTGCGAATTCGACCGGAAGATAAATATCAGCCTGTGCAGTTTTCGCTGAGTCAATGGCTGCATTTGCAGCGTCGATATCAGCCTGAGGAACTTTGCCGCAGCTTGTCATAAGAACAACTGCTGCAACGGTAGTAATAACTAAAAAAAATCTGTTTTTCATTTTTGTTTGAATTTGGTTCAATAATATTTTCGTTAATGTACTCTGCTTCAGAATTTATAATCCGTTGCAAAGGTAGTAAATTTTGTGATTATGACGGGTATTAGTTGAAAAGTAACACTTAAATAGTAAAATTATTTTAAAAAATCATGAGTGCCTGATAAATCAAAAGAGATAATATTATCTTTGCGCCGTCGTCATTATCCCATTTAATGAGCGGAAGCATACAACATCTGAGCGACGAGGAAATCGTCAGACTGATCCGGAACAAGAAGGAGACAGAACTCTTTTCTGTGCTCTACAAGAGGTATCGCGGAAAAATTCTTGCTAAATGTTACAGTCTGACACACAGCAGAGACCTGTCTGAGGAGCTGACAGGCGACATTCTTTCAAAGGTATATGAGAAACTTGATGGTTTCAAGGGTAATTCATCCTTCTCATCATGGCTCTATTCAGTAACATATAATCACTGCATCGATTATCTGCGTGAAAAAAAGAAGATGCATTATCCGGAATGGAACAGCTCCAATGAGCTTCCGGAAATCATTGATGAATCGTTCGACCAGGATAAGGAGATAAGCTATGACCGTCTTATGGAACTGCTTGATAAGCTGCACACCGAGGAGAAAGTCCTTATTTTGATGCGTTATTTTGATGAGATTCCGTTGCGGCAAATAGCGGAAGCTCTGAGAGTCACAGAGAGTGCCGCGAAAATGAGAATCAAGAGGGCGAAAGCACGTTTACTGTTCCTGTATAAAAACCAATAAATGTTACTTTTCCGTAATTCTGCGTCAACATTATAAAAATGATTCCGAATTTGAACCCATTCAGAAAAATAGTCATGGCAGCGGTGGTAAGAGTCCCCGCCTCTGTTCGCGGCAGTTTCGATGCCACTTTCAAAGGTGCGAAGAACATTGAATGGAGCCGCCACGGGGGTCTGTTTGAGGTAATCTTCTACCACGAAGAAAGAGAGATGATTGCCAGATTTGACCGTGAAGGGACACTTCTGGAGTACCGTATCAACCTGCAGCTTTCAACCATAGATAATTCTGTAAGGGGGAAAGCATCCCCGGAGGGTGAGATAATGAATTGTATTGAGGTCCATTCGCATGATACGATCAGGTATGAGTTTATTGTCAGAGACAAGGAACTTACAAGGTACCTCCTGCTTACAGACATGGAGGGAAACAGGATCAGGAAAGAAAAGCTCTAGAGGCTGGTGGTCTCTTCATCCGGCCGGTTGATTATGGGGTGGGATGACCCGTTAAATTTAATGTATCCAATGGCAACAACGAAATACGAAAAGGTGTTGTATTGTATTCAATGATTTTATACTTTTGCACCCGTTGCAGGGCAGTCAAAATTCCCGCAACATGTTTTTTAAGATTCTGGAGCCATGAGTGAGAGGCTTAAACCATCCGCCGACTGGCGGATAAACTGCCTCGGAGTAATTGTTTATTGAAATATTGGAGCGATGGGTGAGAGGCTTAAACCATCCGCCGACTGGCGGATAAACTGCCTCGGAGTAATTGTTTATTGAAATATTG
>JAQBHM010000226.1:0-2973 GCA_032127795.1 Bacteroidales bacterium
CAGTTAAGATCGAAGGCGTTGACCACGAATTCTCCACCATTACCGGAGTTATCGAAGATGTCACCGAAATCCTTCTGAACTTCAAACAGGTGCGCTTCAAACGCATGGTTGAGGATATTGACAATGAAAAGATAGTTGTAAAAATATCCGGCCAGGAAGTGTTTAAAGCCGGTGACCTCAATAACTCACTGAGCAGCTTCGAGGTCCTGAACCCTGAACATGTCATTTGCCGAATGGAAACTGATGTGAAACTCCAGGTGGAGCTCACTATCAACAAAGGCAGAGGATATGTCCCCGCTGAAGAAAACCAGCCTGCAGAAGCCGAATTCGGAGTTATTGCCGTGGATTCAATCTTCACACCCATACGAAATGTGAGGTATGCAATTGAAAACTACAGGGTGGAGCAGAAGACTGACTATGAGAAACTCATCATTGAGATAACCACTGACGGTTCAATACACCCGAAAGACGCCCTGAAAGAGGCCGCCAAGATACTTATCTATCACTTCATGCTCTTCTCTGAAGATAAGATCACAATAGATTACGAAGATAAACTGGCCAATGAAGAGTTCGATGAAGAGATCCTTCATATGCGCCAGCTTCTTAAAACCAAACTTGTTGACCTTGACCTCTCCGTCAGAGCCCTTAACTGCCTCAAGGCAGCCGAGGTGGAATCACTGGGTGACCTTGTCAAATTCAATAAGAATGACCTCCTCAAGTTCCGTAACTTCGGCAAGAAGTCTCTCACAGAACTTGATGAGCTGCTTGAGACCATGAACCTTTCGTTCGGAATGGATGTGGCAAAATATAAACTGGATAAAGATTAATAAAAGGTAAGGATAGATAGAAATGCGACATTTAAGAGCTATAAATCACCTTGGAAGGAAAAGTGCTGACAGAAAAGCAATGATGGCCAACATGGCATCATCGCTGATTCTTCATAAACGCATCACCACTACCAATGCCAAGGCGCGCGCATTGCGCACATACGTTGAGCCTCTCATAACAAAATCCAAGGTTGACTCAACCCATTCACGCCGTGTTGTCTTCAGTTATCTGGAGAGCAAGGAGGCCGTGTCTGAGCTCTTCAGGGATATTGCCCCGAAGATCATGGACCGCCCCGGTGGATATACCCGTATTCTTAAATTGGGAAACCGTTTGGGTGACGCAGCTGAGATGTGTATCATTGAGCTTGTTGATTTCAATGAAAACATGCTTGCCGCTGATGCAGCCAAGGCTAAGGCAACACGCCGCCGCCGCGCTCCTAAAAAGAAAACCGAAGAAGCAGCACCTGTTGTTGCAGAGACCGCTCCGGCGGAAAATACTGAATCTGCTGATACCAAAACAGAATAATAGCTGACAATGAATTATTAAAGGGATAGGGTCCACGTGACTTTGTCCCTTTTTTCGTATATTGCATATTCGTTTAAATTAATATAACATACAATGAGTCAGATAATTAATGTACATGCAAGGGAGATCCTTGACTCCAGGGGAAACCCTACCATCGAAGTAGAAGTAGTAACTTCCAGCGGCGCCTTAGGAAGAGCAGCCGTGCCCTCCGGCGCTTCAACAGGCGAAAATGAAGCTCTTGAACTCAGAGACGACGATAAGACACGCTATCTCGGAAAGGGTGTTCTGAAAGCAGTCTATAATGTGAACAGCGTCATCGCAGAAGAGATAATGGGTATGGATGTGACTGATCAGATAGGTATTGACATGAAGATGCTTGAACTTGACGGCACTCCCACCAAGAGCAACATGGGTGCCAATGCCATTCTTGGAGTATCGCTGGCATGCGCTAAAGCAGCAGCTGCGTACCATGGCCTTCCGCTCTACAGGTATCTTGGCGGACCCAATGCCAGGGTTCTACCCATACCAATGATGAACATCATCAATGGCGGCTCCCACTCTGATGCTCCCATTGCTTTCCAGGAATTTATGATACGCCCCAAAGGAGCCGCAACATTTGCTGAAGGCCTCCGTATGGGTGCCGAAGTGTTCCATTCACTCAAAAAAGTACTTAAGGAACGCGGCCTCAGCACTGCGGTAGGTGATGAAGGCGGTTTTGCTCCGAAACTCGACGGCACCGAAGATGCCCTTGAAAGCATTATTAAAGCTGTCATGGCTGCAGGCTATGAGCCCGGGAAAGATGTGACAATCGCTCTCGACTGTGCCGCAAGTGAATTTTATGTAAATGGCAAATATAACTACGCCAAGTTCGAAGGATCGAATGGCAAGGAACTCACATCAGCCCAGCAGGTAGACTACCTTGCCTCCCTTGCTGCCAAATATCCTATTGATTCAATTGAAGATGGAATGGCAGAAAATGACTGGGACGGTTGGAAGCTGATGACAGAGAAGCTTGGCAGCAAGATACAGATAGTAGGTGATGATGTTTTTGTTACCAACGTCCAGTATCTTGAAAAAGGTATTACAATGGGATGTGCTAACTCTATTCTGATAAAGCTGAACCAGATTGGCACTCTCACTGAGACACTTAACTGTATTGAGATGGCTCACAGGGCAGGTTATACAACTGTCACCTCCCACCGCTCAGGAGAGACTGAAGACACTACCATTGCTGATGTGGCTGTGGCAACGAATTCGGGTCAGATCAAAACCGGATCACTGAGCCGCACTGACCGTATTGCAAAGTACAACCAGCTGCTGCGCATTGAAGAAGAACTGGGCAACAGGGCTGTTTACGGCTGTGAATAACGGGCTGTCTGGCACCTGATAATGCAGGAGGCCCGCTAACCGGCGGGCCTCTTTTTTATGCTCTGTAATCAGTCTGCTTTCTTCCGTGACAGAAATGCTTATCTTTGCATAAATCTGCTATTCAATGACATTTTACGGTCTCGCAACCTATATCAGCTATCTTGAGTCATGTGGTGACCTCTGCCGTATAAAGTGCGATGTGAACCCTGATCTTGAAATTGCAGAGATAGCTGACCGAATGGTGAAATCAGG